>JAYNJW010000020.1:0-7262 GCA_038110535.1 Opitutia bacterium
GGTAATCATGATAACCAATCGGGGGATCCCTGGCCGGAATTGGATATCGAATGTATGGCGGATCCAACCGAGGCTGAGAGTTGGGACCTCCGACACTTGCCCGTCGAATGCCCCACACGCCCCTTCATGGCTGGTCATCTCCATCCAGGATATCGATTGAGTGGAACGGGGCGGGATACACTGAGAAGTCCGTGCTTGGTAGTCGGCAAAAAGAGGTTAATTCTACCTGCCTTTGGTGGATTTACTGGACTGAAAAATGTCACCCTCGAACCCGATGAAAAACTCTATCTGACCAATGGAAAAGAGATCATCCCTCTTTCAAAAACCATTTGAATTCCCCTTGACTCAAATATACACTAGTTAAATATAAGACTATTGTGAATGAGACAGCTCGTTTTAGTCACTAAATACCAATCAAAATATACTATGAAAAACTTACTTTTAATTCTCGGAATCATTTCTCTTGGATTTTTCTCTGCCTGTGGCGGTGGACATGGCGACCATGACTGCTGTGGTAAATGTGGCGGTGACGACGCAGAGTGCTGCGGTGAAGGCGGCGAGTGCTGCAAAGGTGGCGATGATGCCAAAGAAGGTGAAGCTTCCGAGTAAGCTTTCTCTCCTTTAGAGATTCTCATTTTAAGCCCATGTCGTTTTTCGGCATGGGCTTTTTTTGTACCCCGTCAAATTTTTAATATACTTGAGAAATGGAGAAAAAATTTATCCAAGCATTTGAACCTCAAACCTCTGACCTAGGAGCAGCCATTACCTACTCAACTGCGGATAGCAGAAAGTCCTTTTCTTTGCCCAGACCAAAGGCGGATTCTAAATCTGCTCCTCTTGCGATTGAATCGTTTGCGATCGATCAAGAGGTCTACCACCAGCGAATGGAAATGGTGGAGGCCCTACTAAAAAAACAAACAGATCAGGGGAGGTAACGGTTTTTCCAGACTTCCCGGCAGGATTTAATTAATTGCTTAACTTTATCTGGGTGGATCGCCTGTTTAGGGTCGTCTCCTATTCCCTTGGCAGGGTTGATATGGGACTCGATGCATAGACCATCGGCTCCATAGGCTATTGCAGCCATAGAGCTGGCAGGAACAAAGTCTGCGTGTCCCACACTGTGGGAAGGATCCACCACTACGGGAGCCCAGGTTCGGTTTTTTAGTAAAGGGGTGATCGATTCATCGGGATGATTCCTATACCCCTCAAGAGGCGGGGTTGTACCCCGCGGGCAGAGCATCAGGTTTGGATTTCCTTCGGCTACCAAGTATTCGGCTGCTGCAATAAACTCGTTGGGTGACCCGACATGGCGGCCACGCTTGAGCAGAACCGCAGTATCAGAACCTGCAGTTGCCCTGCCGATTTCCTTGAGTAAGGAATAGTTAAGGGCATTGCGCGTTCCTATCTGCAGAACATCGACTTTGGCATCGATGGCCATTTTGAGCTGCTCGGAATCCATCACTTCAATGTCAATCGGCAGACCCGTTTCTTCTCTGGCCTGTAAAATGATGGAGAGAGAATCATTATCCCCCTGAAAAGAATAAGGATTGGTGCGGGGTTTCCACACCCCACCACGCAGGGCATGCACACCCGCCTCCTTTAATGCTTGAGCAGACTCCAGATAAAGATTGGGGTTAGCAGGATCAATGGTGCAGGGACCCGCAATGATAAAAGGCTCGTCTTTGCCCACTTCTGTCCTGCCCACCCTCACCCGATGGTCCGCCAAGCCCGAACGCTTGTCCATTAACTTGTAAGGCGACTCGATCATATCCACCTTGGAAATGAATGGTAGACCGGCGATCCGCTTGAACATGACTTCCCTGCCCTCGTCTCCAAGAATCGCATAAACGCAACGATTTCGTCCCTGGATTTCCAGAATCGAGCATTCAAAATCGGCGGCTATCGCCTCAACTTCCTTCAATTGAGAAGCATCCAGTTTATTGGTTTTCGGAATAATCATGAAAAAGAGAGAGAATTAAAATGTTTTATCTTGTCAGTTGCTTAGTGTGAGCAAAGGATAATTGAAAATGGCAAATTCATCGCAAAAGCCAACTATGTTCCGCAAAGCCGAAGCAATTTACGTTACTTTAGCCTGCTTACTTTTATTCTCCTGCGAAAAACCTCAGGTACAAAAACAAGAGAAAGGATACCCCCTTGCCGATATTATTCAGGAAAAATCATACTGGGAAGGAAGCACGGTGGAGGCGTCGGACACTTTTTTTGTGGATGACGAAGAAATGTTTTGTCTCAAGGAATCCAAAAGACCCTACACGGGAGTGATCAAAGTTCGGGCGAGAAACGGAACGGTTTCGGCAATTCGTAGCTACATTGCCGGAGTTCCGGATGGCGATTTCTTCGAATGGCACGAAAATGGCAACTTGAAATCTAAGCAACAATACAAAAATGGTACAAAGCACGGATATTTCTTTGTTTGGACATCCAAAGGAGTAATTTTTTCCAGAAGGTATTACCAGGACGGCATGGAAGATTTTAGTCGGTTTGAAGATGAAGGTGTTGCCCAGACTGGAGCAAGTTTGGCTTCGATTGAACTTAAGGAATGGGAGGGAAGCGGTCCGGAATTTTACAAAAAATTCGCAGGAGACCCCAATCGAGATGGTACGGTTTGGATTCGGGAAACCGAAGAGTTGTACAATGGAACGATCACCGCTCTAGATGATCAGGGCAGAAAAGAAGCAGTGCTCAGGTTCAAAAACGGAAAGTACCAAGGAACCATTTCTAAATGGGATGAAGATGATAATCTCTGGGAAGAAGGCGAGTTTGACCGGGGAATTTTGGTCGCGTTCACCATCAAAGAAGGTAAGCCTTTTGACCCTAATCAAATCATTGACCTCTCCGAGGATCCAGAAATGGCTAACTTACTCTTCGAAGAGTAAAAACTCTATTGGGTATTCTTGTTTGGGCACCCCTAGATGCTTGATTGGTATCATCATGGTATTATCTTAAGCCATACTAGAAATATGTTTTTAGCAGATCGTGCTCAAAATTTGTCGTGCTGTAGTAGTTCCCCTTTGGACTTAGGCAAAGAAAATACAGTTGATTCCTCGCAGCAAAAAACTGGACAGAACTAGCCAAAACAAACTCAGCTTATTTCTTATCTGGAGATTTTCTGATGGCCTTTTTCATAGGAGCCGATTTGGGAATGCCCAACAGTTCTGCCTCAATCTTTTTTCCCGAATCAGCTAGAATAACAGCCCGTTCCACCGCATTTTCTAGTTCCCGTACATTGCCACGCCATTGATGTGCCAAAATTGCTTTTTCGCAAGTTTTAGAAAACTGGATCTTTTCAATTCCGTGCCTTCTGGCATGACGGGAAAGAAAGGTATAGGCCAAGAGCAAAATATCATCTCCACGATCACGAAGCGGGGGCACAGCAATAGGGAAAACATTCAAGCGATAATAGAGATCTTCTCTGAAATTTCCTTTTTCTACCTCTTCCAACAAATTTCGATTGGTCGTGGCTAATACGCGTACCTTAACTTCAATGGTTTTATTTCCCCCCACCCTTTCAAATTCTTTTTCCTGCAAAACCCTTAGCAGTTTTGCCTGCAATGCTGGAGCAATCTCGCTGATTTCATCCAATAAAATCGTTCCTCCATCTGCTAGTTCAAACCGTCCTTCTCTTCTCTCGGTTGCTCCAGTAAAGGCACCCTTTTCATGCCCGAAGAATTCGCTCTCCATTAAAGTTTCTGAAATCGCTGCACAATTTACCCGAATGTAAGGTTGCTTGGCCAACATACTGTTGCGGTATAATTCCCTTGCTACAAGCTCTTTACCAGTACCATTTTCGCCCGTGATCAAGACTGTAGCTTCCGTCTTCGCAACTTTGTCCACCAAAGTTTTAAGCTTTCTGATTGGCTCACTTTCGCCAACGATATCTGACGAACGGGTATCACTTTCCTCAACATAGTATTTGGTTACCCGACGCATCTTGTCAAATGAAGCAACTTTATCGACAACCACTTCGATTTGATCAAAAGAGAACGGTTTTACCACATAATCGAAAGCTCCCATTTGCATACAGGAAACAGCAGACTCAACCGAACCATATCCCGTCATCATGACCACCATTGGGCCATCGGTTTTGGCCATGATTTCCTCCAATAAATCAGTACCTTCCCCATCAGGAAGCCTGAGATCCAAAAATACTAAGTCAAAAGTGTCCCTAGCCAAAATTTTACGGGCACCTTTTAAATCTCCGGTTGAAGCAACTGAGTATCTTTTGTTTCGTAATTGTGATTCAAGAGCTTTCCGTATCATTAGCTCATCATCAACCACTACTATTTTCTCAATTGCCACAACCTCTCAATTTTCGCTAATTCTAGGGATTAAAGTCCTCAACTCAACTAGAAACCAATTCGTTAATGAAAGAATCAAAAGAAACGAAAGAAGGTAAGACTATCTTAATTCTTGATGATGAACATTCCATCACTGAAATCACCTGTAAGTCAATTTTCCCCAACCTTAGCGTAACTTATACCGGTCGAGTTGAAAATCTTGAGGTTTACCTAAAGAACAATGATTTCGAAATGGTTATTTTGGCGACAAAGGATAAAAACCTTTCAACGGAGATTCTAACTTTGTACGAAAAAGGAAAGTTTGATATTCTTCCTCTAGAAATTATCGAATGCGATACATCCTCAGTTAAATCTGAAACATTAGCAGAATTGACTCTATTCAATCTTATTAATTTTCGGCACGATTCGCTGAGAACAAAAGTGAATTTTCTTGCATCTAATAGATTGTCAAAAATTTTGAACACTTCACCTCTTGATTCTTTACAAACCGATGAAATCAAAAAACAACCACTGCTATTTGATTTATTGATTCAGGCAATTGATAAAAAAGACCAAGATTCCTGCTTATCTTTTTGTAAAATAATCAACAATTTGAACATCGAAAAAAGTAAAGAAAGTATTCACCATTTGCTTAGTATTATCGTTACCTTTAAAATTGGTTTAGATTTCATATCTTTATTTTTTGAGGCTAAAAAGTTCTTTTTTGACGAGGACCACTTCAAACAAATTAATTTACCCCTTGTGATATTGATTGATGGCATTGCCAGAATTTTGCGGAAGGAAATTTTTCAGGTATCTGGACTGAATTTCAATTTACAACTTTTCTTCACAGCATTTGACAGAAATGCAGAATTTAAAACTTTGCACTTTATTCAAGAAATTGCTCACCCTTCGAACAACTTTGTCAATACGATTAATATCTTTACCCTATCCCATATCTTTCAAAATGAGAATTACTTAGACAAAACTCTTCCGTCTCCAAGTGTAAAACTATCGAAGGTAGAGTCAGCATTTGCTTCCAGTTCTGCTAAATTAATCGAGATTAGTGGTTCAATTAACCAGACAAGTGTCAAAGAAAAATTTGATTTATCAATAGGCTATGTCGAATATGCAACATATTTGTTAAAAGGTTCTAAATCAAAAGATTTAACTCCAGTTATTCGGCGGTATATCGAAACGAATGAATAACCAAATTTCACCTCTACCTTTGGTATCATGCATTCTTCCATTCTACAATGCTCAACAATACTTAGGAACCACCCTTAAAAGTTTAGAGCAAATAGGATACTCAAATCTTGAGTTAATTCTTGTCAATGATGGTTCAACAGATCAGTCCTTACCGATTGTTCATGATTTTCTCGAAAAATCTCATTCTCTTAAGAATTCAAAAGTTGTAAACAATGCTAAGAATTTTGGTATTTCATACTCAAAAAACATCGGCATGGAAAAGTCTTCCGGTGACTATTTCTTTTTTGCTGCTGCTGATGATATTCAAAACCCTACAAGAGTGATTAAACCTCTTGAATTTTTAGTACATAACCCCACTTTTGATATTGTTTATTTTGATTGTAACATCTGCTCAGAAGATGGAAGTTTTTTAGAACGGAGAGGATTTCCTGAAAAAATGAACCTTAAAAATTCGATTCTTTTTCAGCTAAAAAGAAATCACTTCTGGAGCGGTTTGTTTCTTGCAAGAAACCTGTTTAACCAGAGATTTGATGAAAGTTTATCAAGTGCTGTTGATTATGATTGGTATTTCAACCTCTACTTTAGTAAGAAAAAAATCGCATTTCTTAATGAATCTTTTCTGGACTACAGGACCCACCAATCGAATATTTCTAAGAACCTTTCCTCATCACTTCAAAATGTTAGGGCTATACTGTCCAAATATGACTTTACAAAACTAAAAGAAAACCTGCTTCATGATTTCAGTAAAAATGAAGTTTTCCTCTCGTTTGCTTGGTTTGAGGTTACCTTGGGAAATTACAAAAACGCGATTGAACTACTTCAAAGTATCGAACTAGATTCAAATTTTTTTGAGATTACTTTTCTGCTAGGGTCTTCTTTTTTCCAACTAAAAGAATATGGGAAAGCGATAAATTATTTTTCTAACATTATTTCACTTTTTCCTCAATCAGTGGAGTCTATGAACAACCTAGCTGTATCACAGATTTACTCCGGGGAGTATAATATGGTTCAATGCCACAATCTTTTTAAAAACTCGCTTAGAATTAATCCACGCTACTCAGACGCCCGCTTAAATTCAATTAGATTATCCAAAGGAGACATCACATCATTGACCATTACTGAAAAACCGCTCAGATCAACCTTGATTCATGGCTGAATTTGCACATTGTATAATGTTGTGGAAAAGGTAAGTTGGGAAATCTGAATTTTTATGTCATCATCAAAAGCACATTCTTTACATTGGGCCATAACTGAATTGTCCAAACAGCGTGATGATTTGGAAAGCAAACTCAAAGTTGCCCTCAAAAGAGACGAGACTAATTCTTTAATCGAAGAAGTTTTTGCCCAAAAAAAAGCTCTGGAGCAAAGAATTTCAGCTTTGGAAGATGGTTTGAAAGTTTCCTCGGAATTAGTTGATACGCCCTGTTCTGAGCTAGAGTTGGAAATGTCCAAAATTGATGAAAAACTTGAAATTGCGAAAGAACGACTACAGGTAATTGAACAGGAAGAGTATCTGGAAGAACTGGGTAAATCTTTAAATCGATCTCATCTTGAAAGCTCTGGGTCTACGGGGGATGTAAAGCTTTCATCTGAAGATTCTGAATCTTCGATCCTTGAGGATTTGGAAATGTCCGCTCCTGCATCTTCCTCGCCCCTCCAGTCGCCTGTTGCCTCTTCCAATGTTCAATCTTTTTCTTCTCCTTCTTCCCAATCAACTGCTTCAACCAGCACATCTGTAATGAAATCGACAACCAACCG
>JAYNJW010000020.1:7362-8553 GCA_038110535.1 Opitutia bacterium
ATCCCTTTGCGAAAGCCTCACAAATTGTGGGGCTTTTTATTTTAGTATTGGATCGAAAAATCAGAAAAATGAGCATTTCCTATTCGTTCGTCCATGGTTTTCTCATACCAATATTGCTTCATCTCGATATTGACTGTTTCGACCATCCTGTGAACCACATCTTTTTCTCCCTCGACCAGTAATTCAACTGAACCGTCAGGCAAATTTTTTACATATCCAGTGCAGGTAAACGATGCCGAAATTTGGACAACCCGCCAGCGGAAACCGACTCCCTGGACTCGTCCTTTGTAATAAATTGTCACTCTTATTTGCATCACTAACTCCTTCAATATAGATGTTTTCAAAATTCCATTTGACCAAGTATGAAAATATCTTGAAATTAGGGATGAAGTGGATGCCCGCAAACTAAACCTATGAGCCAATACGATTTCGATAGTAACCAAGAAGGAGATTGGGATGAGCCCGAAAGTACTGCTTGGAATGAATCTGATTGGCAATGCTACATCCGCAAATCGGACCGGGAAGTTTCCCGTTTTATAACTGCATACAACAAGTGCAAAAATGAGCCTGACCGTCTCGAGGCAGTATCAAAAATTATGGGCTGGGTTAGAGAGGACTGGTCGTGCATCGATGACTTGGAATTGGACGAGGAACAAATCAAAGAGATTAGACCCGTGCCCATGGATGAAATTAACAAAATGGAGCCGTACACGGTTCACAAACACCCAGTCTATGTTTCCACAACCGCCCTTTTCTCGTTCCTTCGCTCATCCTGGGAGCACATGATGATGCATAACCGCGAGCAACCACCCGCAAATCTTTCATGGAGTTATTGTGCCAGTCTAGCGGATTCCGAGCGTAATTGTATGCTTGCTGCTACCTGCTTGGATTTAGGTGACTATTTACTGGGCCTTTGTCACTTAAAGCGTGCTCACGCCGCCCTCAATGAGTCCATGAGGTTAAACCGTCTTTTTTCACACCACAGCGTAAAGATCTTCAGGGAGTATCTGGAAGAATCTGATCTGCGGATGCATGACCTTAGAGAAATTTGTCTACGGGTAATGAGCGATTGTCGCCGTTAGGTTTTCTTTAAATTCCCACTATTTATCTTGGGTAAGAAACTTTTACCATTTGACTTTTAAGTGACTCCCCCAAGCCGAGTTCCTTAGCGAATTTGAAAAGGTTGGAAAC
>JAYNJW010000020.1:8653-34052 GCA_038110535.1 Opitutia bacterium
TTTATCCAATAAGTCTGATCCGAAAAAAGACAGGCAGGCAGAAAACTTTTTCTTTCCAAATCAAGGCGCATTTCTGAATTTCTGGGATATTGGATCAATAATTCTGCCCGGTCTCCCATTGCAGGTGGCAAGGGACTGTCATGGAACCAGTCTGGATGAAAATATTTCTCATCCTCAGAGGTAATAATCTGATAGCCTGGAAATTCAGTTGCGAACTTTTTTCGCATACCATGATCCAGATGAAAAGTAACCAAAGACAGCTCTGCTTTTCCAAAGCCCCGGATTTCCAAAAATTGAATCAGCGAACGAATTAATTTGGTCTGGGTATACAAGCCAGGTGCCATCCGGGCATCAAAATACACCGCAATTTCAGGAAAATTTGCAGGAATTATGGTCAATCTGTCGTCCTTTTCCAATTGGCCAATCATTTGAACTAGTTGAAAATAAGGAGATTCCCTGGGATTTTTGGCGATTTCTGTTTGATACACCTTCGAACTACCGGGTTTTACATTTGTGCCATAAACTAGGCTGTTTTTCCCTTCGTCAGACCAAAGAATTGAAACCAAAGAATGCAATAATATGCAGACCATGGCTTGACGTTTCCTGTTCCTGTGAAAAAAACAATTCATGTCTATTTGCCGATTATGGTTATCAATGCTGCTGATGGGGTCAATCTCCCTCGGCAATTTTAGTTGTTCATCAGGTGATGATGGCTCCGAAGAACTCGAACAAACCAATTCTGTTGTACCCGAGAAAGAACCAGAGATCGACCTAAGCCAGGTTTTTGAAAAAAGAATTGAGGGAAAAACCGAAGAAGCCATCACCCTGCTTCGCTCTTTGAATGAAAAACATCCGGCTTCCGTTGAGGTGATGATTCAACTTGCCCGCACTTTACTTGATGCCCAGCAATTTTCCTTGGCTGCATTCCGGTTTGAACAAGTGCTTTCTCTAAATCCCAATAATTCTCTGGCCAAGGAGGCAGCGGAAGCCCATTATTTATCGCGGGATTTTGATTCTGCGATCGAACGATACCGTCAATACCTAGCCACCAGTCCCGATGACCCAACGAGTCAACTGCGCTTTGCCCGTTTGCTTGCGGACAAAGGCCAAGGGACAGAATCCTTAAATGCATTTTCAAAAGCCAGCAAGGAAGCAACCGCAGATGATTGTTTAGTTATGGGCAATTTATTTTTACAAAAAAATCTTCTTCCTCAGGCAAAACATTGGTACGGAGAGGCATCTCGAAGGACTGAAGATTCTCCAGCACAGGCCTTATTCGGTCTGCTTAAAGTGGCTCAGGGCGAAAAAAAAGATGAGGATGCCGAGACCATCATCCTTGCTCTGGAAAAATTAGACCCTGGCATTTTGGAATCCACTGACTTAGCAGATTTTTCTGCAGATTTACTCAGAAGGCGAAGGTTAGCTGATTTTATTGCCCGGGGAATGGATGCCCGGGGGAAGTCGGTTTCTGAACTGGCTTCCGGATTACTTTCTGGGAATGCGAATTTGTTTCGACCAGAAAGATCTGTGACCAGCGGTTCCAAACTCCCCCCAAGCAGATCTCCAGAACTAACTTCCCCTGCACCTTCTTTGCAAGCGACTGAACCTGAACCTGCAAAGCCAGAGCCGGCTACTCCTCTCGCTCCAGGTACATCCCTAGGCATGAGCCTTGCTGATGCTTTTGCCGCCCCCATAGGACAAATAAAAGATGTTTCGGGAGCCTCGGATTCCCCCCTTGATTTAGGGCAGGAAGCGTACCTCAAGGGAAACTATACCAGTGCCCTTCTCCATGCCCGTGATGCTCTTAAGAAGAACGCCAAGGATGCAGCCGCGTGGAGACTTTGCTCACAGGCACACTTTCAACTTGGAGAGACCAACCAAGCTGAAATGACGATTCTGGAAGCAATACGTCACCAGCCATTTGATCTTGATATGCGTATGGATTACCTGCGAATTGCCCGCGAAACCCTACCGAGCAAGAGATACCTTCAGGAGCTTGAAAAAGTGCGTGATATTTTTCCCGAATCCACCGAAATTCTTTGGGAATTGGCCCGGCGGTATCATGTTGTGGAAAACATGCCAGTTACCGCAGCCGTGCTTTACCGAAAAATTGTTCAGATCGCTCCACCAAATAGTGCCATTGCCGGGCAAGCTGAGATGGAGCTGATCAAATTAAGGGACAGATAGTATCGGAAGTGCCAATTAATCATCTTTCAACTCCAGATTATTGATGCCTAGGCTTGCGGATGGATTTGTTAATGAACTGAAGGGACGGATCGATTTATACGATGTCGTAAGTCCCTATGTTCAATTAAAAAAAAGTGGTTCCAGCTGGGTGGGGCTAAGCCCTTTCAGTCAGGAAAAAACGCCCTCATTTTATGTGCATCCGGACAAGGGCTTTTTCAAATGCTTCAGTTCCGGGGAAGGTGGAGATGCCATTTCATTTATTCAAAAAATTGAAAATTTGGAGTTTTCCGAAGCACTTGAATTTCTCGCTCAGCGTTTTAGCATTCCCTTGAGATATGCCGAGCAATCAGGCACCACTAGCAAGCCAGGAATTTCACGCTCATTAAAGTCGGAACTGTACGAACTGCACAAAGTTGTGACGGACTGGTTTCATCAGCGTTTATTAGACCAAAATGAGGAGGCTGAGAGTGTTCGAAAATACTGGTTAGAGGAGCGTAAGTTCACGTTGGAAACTGCCAAGGAATTTGGAATCGGATACGCACCGATGGACGGCTTTGTCCTTGGAAAATTTTTATCGGCCAAAAATTTCCCCGAAAGTATCCTTCAAAAATCTGGCCTCTTTCGCGATGGAAAAGGAAAAGTAATGGGACCCTGTGCATTCAATGGCCGTCTCATGATCCCAATACACGACAAGATCGGTAGAATTTGTGCCTTTACCGCCCGCAAACTCGAGCAAACCCCGGAATGGGGCGAGCGAAAATCTCCCAAGTATGTCAATTCTCCCGAGACCCCGATCTTTGAAAAAGGCAACCTTCTGTTTAATCTGCACCTTGCCAACAAGGAAATCACGGAAGAAAAAGAATTCTTACTGGTGGAGGGACAGTTGGATGCCATTCGTTGCTGGAGCATGGGCTTTCGTACGGTAGTGGCCCCACAAGGCACGGCTTTTAAAGACACCCAGGCCTCACTGCTTTTCCGCTCCCGACCAAAAGGTATCGTATGCCTATTGGATGGGGATAGTGCTGGGCAAAAGGCTGCACTATCCTATGTTTCCACTTTTCTTAAAGCTGGACTAGAGGCCCGTTTTGCCCAACTTCCCACAGGATCGGACCCCGATGAAATTCTGTTAGGGCAAGGCAAAGAAGCGATGCAGGACATAATTGAGGGAGCATTACCCATGGTCGAATATGTAATTCGGCAAAAGATACCCCACCTCGCTTCTGCATCTCCCAAAGATAAGGAATCAGTTTGCCAGTGGATGTTTTCATCGATGGTGGAAATCGAGTCTCGTATTGCTCTAGAAGGCTACATTGAACAACTTAGCCGTTTGCTTAATGTTCCAATTGACGCACTAAAGGCCGACTTGGCAAGGTTTCGAAAAACCCGTACTCCCGCTTACCGCCAGCCAACTTACGACAAAGAACTTTCCGCCAAAGTGCCTGATCGTTTGACAATTGTGGAAGAAGACTTATTATTCGTCCTTTTGCATGAAGACCGTCTCGCTAGTCCTCTTGCCCACACGCTTGACATATCGTGGGTTGACTCGCGTCCGGTTTCCGGACGTGTTCTTGCAAAAATCCTCTCTGAAACAAGTGCCGAAGGTTCGGTTCTTTCCCGTTCACAAATTGAAGATTTGTTGGAGGATGATCAGGAGAGAGATCTCTACTATCGCTTGGTCATGCAGGAGATCGATCAAGATGAACCCGGTCTCTTGTTACGACTTGCCAGACAGTGCATCCATGTCCTCTTCCTGCGTCATCTCAAAAAGCAAGAAGACAACATCTTTTCTCAATTAAAAGAAGTGGAAGAAAACCCAGAAAAGCTCGCAGAACTAAGCAAAGCATTGCGCTCGGTCCGACAACAACGATCCAATCCCCCTCATTTAGAATTTAACAATTAGCAAATAAATACACTAAGTAATGCCTACTCCCAAACCTGCCAAAAAGCCATCTACAAAAGCCAAACCAAAAGCAAAAGCAGCAGCTCCGCAAAAAGGTTCCGTAAAAAAAGCTGTTAAGACCATGGTAAAAATCTCCCCTGCGAAGAAAAGTTCGGTAAAATCAGGTCCAACAAAATCGACCGCCTTAAAAACTCCGGCCAAATCATCCGCTCCCCAAAGTAAGATAAAAAAGAGCCCAGCAACAAAAGGGAACCCACCTGCCAACACAACCAAGAAGGGGGCAACGAAAGTGAAAAATACCAACGAAGCCAAGGCCAAGGCAAAACCCAAGAAAACGCCTCCAATCCCCGAAGAAACCACATCCAAAACCTCTGCAAAAGAAGCTGCCAAAGCAGTTAAAAAATTAGTCGAACCCCATGCCCTGAAAAATGAAATTACCGACAAGGTTCGCAACCTTATCAATTTATCGCGCGAACAGGGATTTTTGACCTTCAAAGATATTGATAAATCTTTGCCCGAGATTGCGACGGATCCCGAGGAATTGCAGAATGTCATTTCCATTTTTAATAACTTGGAAATCAAGTTGCTCGACTCAGCAGAAGTTGAAAAATTCAAGAAAAACAAAGAAGAAAAAGAAGACGAGAGTGCTCGCTCAAACCAGAGCGACATGCTCGACGATCCTGTGCGGATGTATCTCAAACAGATGGGTCAGGTTCCCCTGCTATCCAGAGAGGAAGAAGTGGAAATCTCCAAACGGATCGAGGTTGCTGAGATTGCCGCACTCAAACGGATTTATGCTGTATCGCTGACCGCCGCTTTCCATTTAGAAATCTGTCAGAAATTGATTGACCGGGAAGAACGGTTTGACCGAGTCGTACTGGATAAGAAAATCGACAGCCGGGAAGGTTATTTCAAGGTTCTTGCCAAGCAGGTCGATGCATTGACTGATCTAAACAAAAAGTTAGAAAATGCTTGGACCGGCTACATTAGCGGTCCCAACGCCACCCAAAAGAAAAGAGCACTTGGCAGGTTTACTAAATACGAGGCTGAGCTCGAGCCAATCTTTAAAAAATGCTGCCTAAAGCTAAAAGTCTTTGAAGACTACCTGCAGGAGATCAATCCTGAACTTAAAGCCATCACACGGAATGTTCATAACCTAGAGCTCGGAAAAAAAGACCCAGCCAAATTGAAACGCAAAGGTATCAAGATGGACCGGATTAAGAAGGAACTCACTGAAGCCAGGGTGAAGTTTTACATGGAACCGGCCGAACTTATTCAGTTGGTCAAAGATATCCGTCACTCCATGCGTGAGGCTCACAAGGCAAAAACTGAAATGGTGGAAGCCAACCTGCGCCTAGTCATTTCCATTGCCAAAAAATATACCAACCGCGGTTTATCTTTCCTTGATTTGATTCAGGAAGGAAATATGGGTTTGATGAAAGCGGTGGAAAAGTTCGAGTACCGCAGAGGATACAAATTCTCCACCTACGCGACTTGGTGGATTCGACAAGCCATCACTAGGTCCATCGCCGATCAGGCAAGGACTATTCGCATACCTGTTCACATGATCGAAACCTTGAATAAGGTCATGCAGGTGCAAAAGCAATTGCTTCAGGAGCTCGGTCATGAACCAACCCCTGAAGAAGTGGCCAATGAAATGGGCCTTGCCCTCGATAAGGTTCAGGGAATTATGAAAATGGCCCAGCAACCGATCTCCCTACAGAGCCCGGTCGGTGACGGGGACGACACCAGTTTTGGAGATTTCATTGAAGATAAAGGGGCAGAAAATCCTTACGATATGACTGCTTATTCTCTCCTTCGGGAAAAGATAATCGATGTTCTGGACTCCTTGACCGAGCGCGAGCGCAATGTTCTCTCCCTTCGTTTCGGTTTAAAAGACGGCTACAGCCGGACACTCGAAGAGGTGGGCAGACAGTTCAAGGTCACCCGTGAGCGTATCCGTCAGATTGAGGCAAAAGCACTGCGTAAAATGCGTCACCCCACCCGTATTCGTCAGCTCCATGGCTTTTTTGAAGCGGATCAAAGCTCGGTCAACAAGCCAAAGCCGGAAGCCCTTCGCCAATTGGGCCTTTAAGATCGGATTTACTAATACCTGACAAAAAAGTTGCTCTGATTGAGCCTGCAAACTAGCATATAGTTATGACCACTACATTCGTACCCGCCCTCGCCTTTATTGGAAATTTTGGCGGTGGAGAAATTATTTTGATTTTTCTGATCGTCCTTCTCCTCTTCGGTGCCAAGAAAGTTCCGGAACTCTTTCGTTCCTTAGGAAAAGGAGTAAATGAATTCCGCAAAGCCAAAAATGAATGGGAACAGGACATTCAGGATGTGATGAACCAAGAGCCTTTGGAAGACCATGACTTTAAGGAAAAATCCAAAGAGGCCAGTCAGTCCGTCCCCACTGAAGAAGAGAAACAATCGGCAAACTAAATTTTTTCTTTCTTTTTAGAACTAGTATTTTGAGAGTCGAGGGTTTCCCCCTCGGCTCTTTTTTTGGAGATGATTCGGTCATAACCAATTATCCCCCTGCAAGTACCGGCCGAAATCCCAGTGCCCTCATCCATTCGAGAACTTCTGCCCGCTGATCTCCCTGTAGTTCCATTTCATCCCCCGACCAGGTTCCTCCCGTTCCCAAACTTGCTTTCATACGCTTGAGCAGCTTTTCTCTCTTCTCCTTGCCCAAGGATTTTGGAATGCCCCGCACCGTGGTTACTGTTTTTCCTCCCCGACCTGATTTTTCACGCCGGATCTCCAACCTTTCACCTTTTCCTAAGTTAGACTCATCCTTTTTGACCGAGACCTTTATCTCATGAGCTGGTTCAGGTAAGGCTTCTGGCAGTCCGCTGCTATCAAGTGATGCAAATGGATTACTGCCAAACTCCACGATTGGGGAAGTTGATACTTTATTTGCTGATCTGTCCTTGCGACTCATCCTCCACAACTTCCTTTTTCTGGAATTTCCCCATTTAACCAAATGACTGCTTTTTGGTAACTCCTATTTTCCAAAAAATGACGCAGTCGGGGATGAAGAGTATCTTTTTCTTTCTCAAAGATTTGATCCAGACGACGCAAGGTTTGCTTAAATTCACCGGGCTTGGCATTCTTGGGGTTTGTAATTACCTCCAAACAACTTTTGATTTCATTCATGAAGCAATTCATCTTTGCAACCTTGCAAATTGTGCCAAGTCAAATCCATCCTTTTTTGAATAGGTGAAAACTACCTGTGTTATCGGAGCTGGACTGACCGGGCTAATCCATGCCTGGAGTGCACTCAAATTGGGGGACTCTGTAACCGTTTTCGAGAGTGGTGAATGCACTGGCGGAGTTTTACAATCGAAGAATTTGGACGGCTATCTGCTTGATTATGGGGCAAACACCCTGAATCTACGAAGTAAAGATGTTGCTGACATCATGGAAGAATTAGGAATTCTTGGACATGCCATTGAAGCAAACCAAGAAGCCAATCTTCGCTTTATTGTGAGGGATGGTAGACTCGTATCCCTTCCCCATGATTTCTCCTCCTTTCTTGCGAGTTCTTTCCTATCACCTCTTGGCAAACTCCGTCTACTTTGCGAACCATTCATCGCAAAGGGCAAAAAAAAGGACGAAACCGTGGCAGACTTCATCTCCCGCAGATTGGGAAAAGAGGCTCTCACCTATGCCGGCAATCCATTTCTATCAGGGATTTATGCGGCCAAACCAGAAAGCCTTTCCCTCGCTCACGCCTTTCCCGGATTACAGGAACTGGAACAAGTGCACGGTTCTGTATTCAAAGGAATGATCAAATCAAAAAAGAATCCCAATCGTCTACCCAAGACCCGCTTAATTAGCTTTCCGCAAGGTATGCAGGAATTACCCAGTCATATATCCAATCAATTACCCGACAATTCCATCAGGTTGCAATCCAAGGTTTTAAAGATTGAGAAAAGAGAAAACAAATGGCGGGTAGTTACTCAGGGTGATGATTCCAGTAAAGGGGAGGTTCTTTTTGACCGTGTGATATGCTCAATCCCTGCCCACCAATTAATGAGCATTGATTGGAATGGTCTCCATAAAAAAGAGCTCATTGAACATTTGGCGGATGCAAAACACTATCCTCTTGCCTTGGTCTATCATGGATATGAAAAAGAAAATATATCCCACCCGCTCAACGGTTTTGGATTTCTTGTTCCAGAAGTAGAAAAAAGAAAGATATTGGGAACACTTTTTTCCAGTACCTTATTCCCCGGAAGGGCACCAAAGAACAAGGTTCTTTTGACTACATTTGTGGGCGGAGAGCGCCAACCGGAACTTACAGAATGGGAAGATGAAAAAATCCATAACATGGTAAAAGATGAACATACCGATCTTTTGGGAACTTCCAAAAATCCGTCTTTTAAGAAAATTATTCGCTGGCCCAAAGCCATTCCTCTCCCAGACCAAAGTATGCAAACCAGAAAACAGGCTGCCCGAAAACTGGAAGAACAAAACCCGGGACTGATCTTTTCGGGTTCTCATCTATGCGGCCCTCCTCTACCAAGCTGCCTGCAGGCAGATATGGTCTAATTTTTTCTCTGGCATTTCTTTGTGAAAGATTGCCTCAGTCCTCGTACCTTGATAAGTAGATACTCCTATAGATTGTATCAGTAATCATGAATTCAAATAAATCAGAACATCCTGTAAAAACTCTTGTTATCCTGCTCAATATGGGTGGCCCTCAGAATAAGGACGAAATCCATCCATACCTAAAAGAGCTTTTTCAGGACCGTGAACTTTTAAAGTTACCTTTCCAAAAAATCCTCGGACGATTCATTGCTTGGCGTAGAACGCCCAAAATTCAGGAACGGTATGAAGAGATCGGGCAATATTCCCCAACCAAGGCCATCATGGAAAGCCAATGTGAAGGGATCGCACAGAAACTCGATCAACTAAACCCGGAATCTGCACCTCATGTTTGTGTGTCGGGATTCCGTTACTGCTCTCCTCGCCCGGGAGAGATGATCAAGCAATATAAAGGAGCCGAGAAGATCATTCTTTTTTCTCAATACCCTCAGCATAGTTGCTGCACAAGTGGTTCCTCTTTTTGCGATGCCTACAGGTGGCTGAACAATCAAAACAGCTCCGACTACCAAGATAAAATATCAGTGATTGATCAATGGTGGGACCGTGCTGATTATACCGAACTTTGGGCCATGCTCATCCAAAGGAAATTTGAGGAAATGAAAAAAGAGCACGGGTTAAAAGACGAAGATATCCGGATCATCTACTCTGCGCACAGCCTTCCCGAATCATACTGCCTTGAAAAAGGCGACAAATACAACGAGGAAATTCAGGGCTCTGTCAACCGAATCGAGAAGGTTTTGCAGGAAAATGGTTTGCGTCACGAAGGTGCCTTGGCCTGGCAAAGCAAAGTTGGGCCCCAAAGAACGAAATGGCTCTCCCCATCCACTCCCGATGTCATCGCCGAAACCAAGCAAAAGGCCATTTTAATGGTACCAATTGCCTTTACCACCGACCATATCGAGACCCTCGATGAAATTGATATTGAGTTTCGGGGCTATGCCGATGAGGTGGTTGATCACTTCGCCCGAGTGGACTGCTTTAACATGGAGGAAAAGTTTATCGACTTATGTGCCAGACTTGTAATTGAGCACATGCATGATGATTTCAAATCTTCAATCCGGCCATGTTGCGTGAATTGCGAAGGCACGGACTGTGCTTCGATGCGCAAGTATTTTGGTTCCTCTCCGGTGCACGCAAGTGCTTAAGTCCAATACACTCAAATTTGTTTTTATATTCGAAATATCTAGCTACTCATTCTAGTAATATGTCGAGTCATCCATCTGGCCAATGAACCCACATGATGTTCGAGATTTGCTTTGGTTAGCCACTGTATTGTATGGTGTGTCTTTTGTAATAGGCCTGATTAAAACAAGGTATAGTTTTGCGAATGGTCTAAAAGAAAGTCCTTTTATTCTTATCCTCTTGGGTTTTTTACTCCAGACCCGTGCTCTTTATCTGCGAGGACTTGAAGTGCATGGATGTCCACTGGGCAATGGACTCGAAAGAACACAGTTTATTCTGTGGTCACTCATTCTTAGCTTTCTCCTGCTTCGTTTAATCTGGAGGCTTAACCTTTTAGGAACTTTTTGTGCTGCCGTATCCCTGTTATTAGGCTCGCTTTCTTTGGGTCTAAAAACATGGGATTCCCCTTATTGGATGGCCAGTGGGTACACCCGTCTATTCAAGGATCCGTGGATTGAATTGCATGCATCCTTAGCCATTTTCAGCTACGGTCTTTTTTGCCTGCTTGCGGTGGTTAGCATGATGTATCTTTCTCAACGCCAGGCACTGCTTTCCCGAAGAACAGGTTTTCTTGGCCCTTACCTTCCTCCCATTCAGGATTTGGAGGTTGCAGCTATGCGACTTCTTACTGCGGGAGTTTCCTTTCTCAGCCTATCTATGGTCGTTGGAACGATGCATTGGACCCGTCATCCCGAGTTTGTCAGCCAGCTTAAACTGACCGTGACCACCACTTTATGGATTGGCTATCTTCTACTCCTTGCTCTGCGTATGAGTAATCGACTGTATGGTGCTCGATTTGCTAAATGGACCATTGGTCTGTTTGCCCTCGCACTATTGTCTCTTTCTTTGGTTAATTCAAAAACCAAGAAGCAAGCCCTCCAGCCATCTCCGCCTTCTTCGTTTTCTCTGATTACCCCATGAGCGCCACCTCGGAATGCACTCTTTTTCTGCTTGGGACCTCTCATCAGGTTGCCAATTTGAACGAGCGTGAGTCCATCGGATTACCCCCTGATTCCCTTGAAATATTCTACCGGGGTCTGGAAGATCTTCCAGGATTAGAAGAATGCTTGGTCCTCAATACATGCAACCGTACGGAAATTTATGGTGCGGCAAATCAATCCTTCGAGATCGATCGACTGGTTGAATATCTCGCTAATTTCCGGCAACTTTCAGACGATTTCATCAAGCAAAAAACTTACCTCCGAACGGGGAAGGAGATGGTCCGTCATTTATTTGAAGTTGCCTCTGGGATTGACTCTCAAATGGTTGGAGAGACCGAAATTCTTGGGCAATTGAAAAAAGCATATGACGATGCGAGCGAGCGAAATTCGACCGGCAAATTGCTCAACCGGTTATTCCAAAAAAGTTTTCAGGCGGCAAAATGGGCACGTACGAACACGGGCATTTCGCGGGGTCAAGTAAACCTAGGAAATGTTTTGTGCGAATTGGCACGCAGAATATTTGGCCGGATCGATCAGTGCAGGTTATTAGTAGTGGGTGCGGGTGAGGTCGCGGAAAGTGCCCTGGAAGCATTTAAGTCCCGTGGTTCCGAAGCAATCACCGTGACTGGTCGGACATTTGACTGGTGCCCATTAAGCAGGAGAAAACCCGATGAATTAGCCCAGAAATTTGATGGATTCACTCTGGCGTACTCCAAGTTTCACGAATCATTACATCTCTTCGATGTAGTACTTGCCTCCACCGCCAGTGCCAAGGCATTGCTTACAAAAATTGAGGTAGAAAATGCGATGAAAAAGCGCCCTTCCAAGCCTCTCTTTCTAATTGATGCATCCGTGCCCAGAAATGTGGAAGATACCGCTTCCATGGTGGACAATGTTTTTCTCTACAACATGGACGATGTGTCAACAATTGCGAATGAAAACCTGCAATCCCGTCTATCAGAAGTCGACCGCTGCCGGGTCGCTCTTTCCAAACGGGCAATTCGCTTATGGGAGCAAATTCAGGCTCATCCCAGTTTACCTTCCTGAATCAGCCATTGAGCCGCACCCTGCCCTTTTGTCTGGGTTAGTAAGCCATGCAGACATTTCGCACTTTCCCATGCCTTATTCCCAGAGTGCGGGTCATCCAACAATTTTCCGACCTCAAGGGCAAGCAAGGAACCACTGGCCTGGCTTTGTAAAAACTCTGGATTAGGCGGATCATCAGGCAATAACAGATTGGCCATGCCCAAATGAGGTACCCCCACCAGCAATTTTCCAATGAGATAAGTGATTGGGTGAGCACGATAGGCAATTACACCAGGGATGCCCGCCCAGGCACAGGAAAGCGACATCGTGCCAGAACTCATCAATGCAGCCCGGGCAGGAAGATCGGAATTACGATCCACAATTTTGATCCTATCTTCAATATTTGGCCTTTTCTTCATCATCGATTCAACCAGGGAATGTATTGCTTCATCCGATACCGGAAGCAACCCATGCACGCCCCTTCCCTCGGCGGTCAGGGTTTCGAATGCATCCAACAAACGGGGCAAAATTCGCGAGACTGCCTGCACACGGCTCCCAGGTAACAGTAGCAGCCCACCGGATGCATCATAGCGGACAGATGATTGATAGGACGGATGGGCAAACGGATGACCGACAAAGGAAACGGGAAGGGATACATCGGCGTAGCAATCCTTCTCGAACGGGAAAATAACCCCCAGTGCATCCAGAGTCTCTGCCATGCCAAAGCGACGATTCGGCTTCCATGCCCACAACTGGGGACTGATATATTGTAAAACTGAGGTATCACCACCTCCCTTTTTTGAGATTCCACGCTCACATAAGGCCTTGGCCAAACGAAGGTTAAAGCCTGGATAATCCACGAGTAGCACACATCGTGGACGGGCTTGTTCAATCCATGCAATCGTCCGTTTAAATATTTTTCGGAAAAAGGGATAATTTTTGATTACCTCCATCAATCCAACTACTGCGTGTTCGGCTAAAGGAAAAATCACCTCTGCTCCGGCTTTCCCTACTTCATTTCCGCCCATCGCAGAAATGTGTAACCGCGGATTTGCCTGCAAAAGGTCCTCTATGAGCCTGGCCGCGTGTTCATCCCCGGATGCCTCACCTGCAATCACCAGAAGGTCACAAGGACCCGTGGCAGGTGGGAAATCAATTTGCTTGCTCAAGATAGCCAGCTGGATTGTATCTGCCGCGTAATGGTCAAGGCCACCTCCAAGGCCGACTTACCAAAACTTCCGTCTGTTTTGGGAGTGGTAGTTTCCCGCACACAGGAGAGAAAAGATTCGAGTTCAAGGGCCAGGGGTTCCCCCTGCTCAACCGGAACCTCATGTCTTTCAAGGGACGGTCCAGCCTTTTTAATCAAGTGACCCTTTTGGTTCATAAAATCAAGGGACAAATAACCGCTATCCTGAAACACCCGGATTTCCCTAGCCTTCTTTTCACTGACCCGGCTAGCACTTAAATTGGCCACACATCCATTGGCAAACTCGATCCTGGCATTGGCAATATCTTCCGTGGGTGAGAGCACCCGCACACCGATGGAATCAATCCGATTGATGGGAGAATCGACCAAAGCCATGGCAATACCGATATCATGAATCATTAAATCCAGAACCACCCCAACTTCCGTACCACGGGGCTGAAAAGGGGCGAGCCGTTCCACAGTCAAATACTTGGGATGATCAACCTCTCCCTCGAGAAAAGTCATCACCGGGTTGTAGTGTTCAATATGGCCCACTTGCACCATAACTTTGGCTGCTTTTGCTTGGGACAGGATCAACTCTGCCTCCACCGAAGAAACACACAAAGGCTTTTCAACAAGCAAGTGACAACCTTGATTAATCAAGGCCAAAGCAACCTCCGCATGCCGGTCGGTGGGGCAAACCACACTAACCGCATCACACGCAGCACCCATTTCTTCCAGGGATGAAAAACGGGGACATCCATATTCCCTGCACACCGCATGGGCTGAATCGTCGTCGGGTTCAAAAATTCCTGCCAGTGTAGCCCCGTCTAAGGCATGGTACAAACGGGCATGATGTTTACCCAAATAGCCCACACCGGCCACCCCGCATTTCAGAAATGGTTGCATAGCATTGTTCATGAGGAAAGAAGCACGACGGGTCAAACCTCGTTCAATTTTCCTTCGGTAAGAATAGTCTGCTGATCTGTTGCCCCCGCAAATGCAAGGTTATGAGTGACTAAGATTAAAGAGGCCCCCTCCTCTGAACAAGTATTGAGCAACAAATCCATCACTTCCTCCCCGGTCCGTTCATCCAAGTTCCCAGTCGGTTCATCTGCCAACAATACCTTGGGCCGATTAAGCAAAGCACGGGCAATGGCCACCCTTTGTCTCTCCCCGCCAGAAAGCTTGCCCGGAATCTGCCTGGCCTTACCATCCACCCCCATCTGCTTGAGAAGCAAATGTGCCCGCTCCACCACTGCCTGATCAATTCTCCCAGATATTCTGGCTGACAAGGTCACATTTTCCAAAACATCGAGCTCTGGAACCAGGTAATATGCCTGATACACCACTCCCAGAAAAGTTGCTCGATGGGCGACTTCTTCCCGACCAGCACTGCGGTCACACCGCATAACTCTGCCCTCCCATGACAATTCCCCTGCATCTGCATTTTCAATGCGGGCAAGAATATTGAGCAATGTGGTTTTGCCACAACCCGATTCCCCCCTGATGCTGAGTGATGATCTGGCAGGCAGAGACAGATTGATCGACTGTAAAACGTTAATCTCCTCATTGCCCAAACGAAAAGTTTTGGACAGTCCCTTCCCTTGCAGCACAACCGGGCTATTCATTGCGCAAGGCATCTGCTGGGTTCATCCGGGAAGCCCGCCAAGCAGGAATCAAACCAGCCAAAGTGGAGACCAAAACGGCAAACAACCCAAAGGTCAAAAAGGTGGAAGCACTCTGGGGGGATTCCCATGGATAAGGCACATTGAGACTGTAAAAGTCATAGAATTGGGCGACCCCACTTTTGCCCTCGTCTCCGGCAATGTGTACAACAATGAAGGACATAATTTCATCCCGAAAACGAATAAAAAGAAGGGCCAAACCGCATCCGAGAACCGCCCCGAGCAAACCGATCAAAAATCCCTGCAAACAAAAAATTGAACCAACTGCTCCTCTTGCTCCCCCCATAGCAACCAGCAACCCGATTTCGCGAATTTTTCGAAGAACCGAGGTCATCAAGGCAATGGCAATAGCAAAAGCGGCAACCAGTCCGATCGGGACCATGATCAGGATCATGAGGTATTCCTCAAATTTCAGAAGATCAAAAAACCAGGCGTTTTCCACAAACCAGGGAACAAAGGCCCAGTCACTCGATCTGGGCAGTTCCAACTCTTTACAATAAGAATCAAGAATATCCTCGCTTCCAGAAATTTGGGAAGAAAACTTCAAAAACATGCCATCACAGAGCCCAGATGAGGAACGTACATCTTCCAATAACCGGAATGTACCGATCATTGCCTCGGCATGGAAGCCCTGCCAGGGGACTTCAAAAATGCCTCCGACCCGAACCTCTTTCGGCGGCACCATCTCGTCAGCCTGTGCACGCTCAATCATAGCAGGGGAAAAAACCTCAATGGTGGAAGCACGAAAAGTCTGGTATACGGAAACCGCTCCAATTTCTGGCTCTACAAATGGGGAAAGCAAGGCAAATGTGGGCGTGCCAGGTCCCCCATCCAGTAACCCATCCTTGGCCATTAGCGTAGTTTCAAAACCAAGCCCATCAGAACGAAGGGACCATTGCTTCCCCCCCCTGTATTCTAGCTCCCATTCAGCAGAGGGAACTCCCACCTCCAAATTGACCACCCGTACTCCAAGCAGATCATCCGGTAAACCTTCAGCTTTACCCATCCGCAAAATTGCACCAGGGCGTACTCCCAATCGGTTAGCCACATACTGGCTGACAAAGACCACATCGTCCTGCAAGGAAGTACTTGAAGGAACTGGTGTAACATCCACGGCATGATGTGCCTGCATCCTCAACTGCCCGTTTTGTAAGAAATCATCAAGAGGCAAGACCGATTCCCCCCCGGATAGGTCAATACCGATCGAAAGTGGCACCGAGTGATAATCTTGTCTCTGCACGAGTAAAGGTCCCTGTAAATAGGGAGAAACTGCCAATACTTCGGATTGGGCAAGGAGTTCCTGCTGAAGAATGGGCCATTCCCTAGTTCGGCTCAATGGAATGGCCCGGGCATGGCCCTGAGCATCAATAATATCCTCCCTAAATTTATGCTGAAATCCCTTCATAAATGCGACCACCACAATCATCACATTTACGCCAAGGGCCACACCAACTACTGCGAGAAAGGAGAAAAAAGAAACTTTTTTTTGGGATGGGAACAACTGTTTCCATGCAAGAAAGAGGGGCCAGGAAATTTTCACAAACTACAAAAGAGTAAGCCAAATGGCATCGGAAAATCAGTCCTTAAGGAATGGCCTGGTAAAATTTGCATCCACCAGGCTGAGGTTCAAATCGGTGGGAATATATTCGCCCACTTTGTTTGTCCATTTATCTAGAGTTTTGGAATCGACTTGGGGAATGGGATACTTTTCCTGAAAGAAATAAACATAGGCCGAGTAAAGTACAAATACTGCCACCAGAAAAAGAGCGATCCGAAAAAGACTTTTCAAAATCAGGAAGATCAACAGTAGTGCAAGCAAAGCAAGCACCAAACTAAACAACGGGTTTGCCGTAATCTGATTCACCACATCCTGCATTGAAGAGCAATCTTTGCGAAACTGAAAGGATTCGACAATGAAAATCCTGTGCTTTTGCCAGTTCGATAAAAATTAATCAAAGACCGAACCGACTGGTGCCTGAAACCCTTCCTGATCAATCTTCTTACACAAATCATGGAGATCGCGACGCAATAGGTTAGCCCTTGCCTCTGCAGTTACACGAGCAGTTTTTTTCATCTCCAGTTGGGCATTCCATCGGGTCCGTTCTTCTTCATTGATAAAACCAGACTCGGGCAATCGTTGATCAAAAGATCCGAAGCGGGCCATTTCTGCAACCAAATTGAGTTCCGATGACCGGCATTCGCAGGCATATTTTTCTGCCTCCACCACTTGAGCACGTAATTTCAACCATTCCGACTCCAAGTTGAGGGATTTTTTCTGCTCCTCGTTCTCTTGCTGTCCCAATGAAATTTTTTCAAAGGACTTCTGGGTAAAACCATCGATCTGGTCTGTTTGCATTTGCCCAATTCCTGGCTGAGAACCAGTCTGGCAACCTGTGACCCAAATAAATAAAAATAAGAGGGAAATAGTTAATCTCAAAAAACTATTTATTTTTGTACCCACTCTCCGGATGATTTTTTAAACCAATGACCTGATTTTGCCTTGGTTGCAATCCCCTGAGAAAACTTCCGGGCCACCGCAGCAGGATCGCCCCCCGTTTTGTGGGCTAGATCCTTAAATAATTGTTTGCGGTCCTCATTCTCAGATTCAACAAGTTTGGCAACGCTTTGACTGGAGGATTGACGAAGGTGTAGAAAACCGTCCACTCCTTCGCCCACGCTACCGGCATCTTTTGCGGCAACGACCTCGGACAACCGTGCCTTCATGCGGTCCGAATAATCAGCCCACGCAGTTGACAGAAGAACGAAAGCGATAAGTAAGGATGAAAAAATTCGGGTTTTCATAATGGTAATTTAATTAATTGGTGGATTCTTCATCGTAAAGATCATCAAGGAAACTATTGACCTCCTTTTCAATCTTGATGGTAATGTTGTGGTCCAAAGTTATGTGGTGCTGGGTTTTAACCACAGTGCATGAGAGCAGGGTTGTGAGAACAAGACAAATGGGGATATGGATTACTTTATTCACTTATTGTAAGTAAGATAATGGGTCGGTTTTGGGCAATCATCTTCTTTGCCAAAATTTCATTTTATTAGGGAGAAATACCCCACTTGGAAAGGTTAGCCTGCTGGAGCAAAGCATTCAAACCACCAATAATCTTGGGGCGGTACTCTACACTTATTCCCTTACCATCTACTTCTGCCCCTCCGCGTACATTCATCTCAAGCAATCGCTCACCATCCTCCGTCACTTTAAAGATCAGATTTAATCCATCTAGGTTGAGGTCCTGCAACGCTCTTTCTAATAGATACATATTTTTATACTCCGAACTTTTCGGTTCCAGCCCGTCCGTCAAAATTCCTTGAGTGTTGAGATACAACTTGGCGGAATCGGAAGAATCCAAAGACAATGCACCTCCAAAGAAATCCCAACCGGTCTGTGGATCATTGCGAATACTCAGAATTCCAGATAAATTTCCATCCATCCGGGCATCCAGATCCTCAAACAAAGATAGGACCTCTTGGGATTCAATCCCATTAGCAAGGACATGTAGTTGGAGATTCTCAAGATCATCTCCTATCATTGTTCTCTCCAAGGCAATTATTCCCCCCAACGCTTGCAGTTCAATCGTTTCGATTATTTTTTCGCCACTTGGGAGTAATTCAAACCGAATCTCACCGTCTTGCAAAACCTGCTCTGCAGCATGAAAATCAAAACGGATGCTCTGGGTTCCATTACTGTCCAACGGGTCCAAGGTATTCATTTTTATGTATCCTTGAATATTTTTGCATATGAAATCCTCGTATTCTGGAAAGCTCAATTCTGACTCCAGGAAGGAAATATCGACACGACCTTGGGTTGCATCGGGCATCTCGATGACCAAATTTGCAGGATCAAGTGAAAACTCAAAATCATTCACCCTCATATTCACCCTAGAAACCTCGAACCTCTCCAGTGACTCTATCTTGAAATCAATTTCGAGGTCCTCAATCTTTTGATCTTCCCCTAAAAAGGCTTCTTCGATGGATATGGATTGATCACTTTCCAGCTTGGGTAAGGAATCCAGACAAATTTCTCCGCTATATTCAAGATTGTGAAGATTGATACCAAGGGTAGGAAGCGATCCATTTGCCCTGACCAATTTGATCTGAAAACGGTCTTCACCCAACCACTCTATGCTTAACTCGCCGTCATAAAGATTGAATACCCCTTCCTCCAAGTGAAGGGCTGCAAAGCGAACCCTCGCCTTGTGCATCCCAATAAATTCACCCTCTTCTCCAAAGGCAAATTCCACACCATCAACGGTCAAACCAACAATTTCCGCCTTGGGCAATACTCCTTGAGCCCGCAATCGTTGCACCCGAAAAGTAAGGCTAGGTTTTCCATCTTCAACATTCGCAGATATTTTTAACCCTTGCAGATCAAGGTTTTCGCCCCAGTTCAAATTCGCGTAGAAGTTTGATTCAATCCAAGTGGGGGTACGCGGGGTGACAAAGAGGATGGCCTGCGGAATATTTAAGGTTAGTCCCATAGACTGTAGAACAAGATTACTCACATTAAAGTCCATAAATTGGTCCATGATTCCATCCTCTTCAACGCGACCGGTCCATTTACCTTTAGCCGTACCTTGATCGATCTGCACCCACTCGCTCAAATCAAGCTCACGATCCTGGTTCAAAATTGCAGATATCGCAGACACGGTTTGTGAAAGGGGCGAGATCTCAGGAAAATGAAGGGAGGAACCAAGAAAAAGATCGGTGCCTTCCTTAACCATGGTAAGATCTCCAAACCAGGGTAAGCCAGATAAGTTGCCATCCATCCTCAACTGGGCAAGTCCCGGATGAAAATCTCCTTCCATCCCCAATTTCGTGAGCAATTTCTGATCATGATTGGCAAGATGGATAGAAGCATCCCGCAGACGAAAATGCTGCAGGGGCGGATTGGTTAGAAATTGTTCTGCTTGAGATTGTATAGTTGACAAACTTTCTTCATCTGGCTCAAAGCTCCGCAAACGCTTGGAAAGATCGGATAAATCAATTTGGACACGGGGGGAGGTAAGAGAAATTGCATGGACTTTTCCGCCCGTCAGACCTACGGGATCATATCGAACATCCAATTGATTGAGTGAAACATTCCCTTCATTGGAAAATGCACTGATCCGCGATACCCGTAAAGCCCAGGGATTAATTTGATCAACTGAGATAGTCCTTAATTCGGCATTCACATCCGCCAACCAATCCCCGATCGAAATTTCTAGGAACCGTGGCATACTGGACCATATAAAAACCAAAGATGCCGTTCCAATCGCGAAACTCCACGAAATGATCTTCCATTTGGATACCCCTTTTTTCATACCAAACATATTAGCTTGTCCACATCCCCGTAAGAGGAAAGCATAAAAGGAGTTTTTAACCCTAATTGGGGGGTCTTTTTGATGACAAATTGCTTTGATGAAGAAATTCGTGAAGCCGAACGGCTAGTTTCGGACCAATTCCCTCCACTTTTTGCAATTCTTCGAGATTGGCCCGCCTGACCCCATCCAAAGACCCAAATTTCTTAAGGATTGCCACTCGCTTGACCTTTCCCAAACCGCAAAAATCGTCCAGCACAGATTCCCTTATTTTTTTGCTCCTTAGATCCGCATTGAATTGATTGGCAAACCGATGTGCCTCATCACGCAAACGCTGGAGTAATCGCAAGGCCGGATGCCTCGCTGGCAGCTTTAGTTCATCCCGCTCATCTCCAAATACAATGGTTTCCTCCCTTTTGGCCAAGCCGATCAAAGGAGGAGCAATCATTCCCAATTGATCATATGCTTGCATAGCCGCTCCCACCTGTCCAATTCCACCATCAATCACCACCAGATCAGGCATGGGCCTGCCATTATCCCTCAATCTTCCATAACGCCGGCCCACTACCTCCTTCATCGACCCAAAATCATCATTTCCCAGTCCTCCACGCATTTTAAATCTTCGATAACTCCGGCGATCTGGTCGACCCTCGACAAAGCGGACCATCGAAGCCACCACAAAGGTGCCTGATACATGAGACACATCAAAACACTCAATCGTTCGCGGTTGCGATTTTAGAGCCAGAACATTGCGAAGGGCTTCGAGCGATCCATCATCCAATTTCTCATCCTTAGGCCAATGTCGGATAAACCTGCGGGTTTTTCGAATTGTTTTGGAGAGTGCGTCGGACAAATCGCGCAACTTGGCTGCTCTTTCAAAATCCATCGCCTCTGACCGCTTGATCATTTCCTCCTTGAGTTCTTTAACTAATTCTTTGGTTCGACCCTCCAAAAACGAACATGCCCGGTCCACCCTTTTACGATATTCCTCTGGGGTCGTTTCATTATGTCCCGCAAATATTTCTGCCCGTGCATCCTGGTATAACCGAACCTTTCCATTGGCAAGAATTTCGGGCTTCGCATCGGTTAAAAGAATTCCAAATCTTTTGCGCATCTCACTCAGGGTTGAGCGAAGCATGCCCGCCTGTGCAAAAGGGCCATAGTAGTGTGAGCCGTCCTCTTTACGGTTCCGACAAAGACGGAAACGGGGCAATTTGTTATGCAAATCCACCTGCACCAGCAGAAATTGTTTATCATCAGTAAAATCGGTGTTATACCTTGGTTTGTATTGCTTGATTAATTTTCCTTCCAGTAACAATGCCTCGGTCTCATTGCGGGTTTGATGAACCTTGATTTCCCTGACCATTTCCACCATCGCCGCGATTTTTGGCTGGGCACGCACAAACCTTCTGGATCCCTGGAAATAACTTGATACCCGTCGTTTTAAATTTTTTGCCTTACCCACATAAATAACCTGTCCCAAGCGATCTTTCATCAGATATACCCCTGGTGTCTGGGGCAATGAACGGGCAACTCGTCCTAGATGATGTTTCTCATTTTGCATTGGCAATCTAAAGATTCCTTCGTAGCTTATAACTTTGCAAGTCTACAACCAAATCCTGCGTTTCTCAACCTAAACGCCAATCCTTAGTCATGAGCTCGACCATACGCGTAGAAACTATCACCCTTGGAGACGAACTCCTTCTTGGAATCCGGGAAAACTCTCATCTCACTTACCTGGGTGCCCAATTTGCCCATCATGGGATTGAACCCTCGGCCAACCTGGTCATCCGGGACAATCCTGAGGATATTAAAACTTTTTTTGCTGAATCCTGGAAACGGGCAGATTTGGTCATTACTACAGGGGGACTCGGACCAACGACCGACGATCTAACCCGCGAATCGATTGCAGAAGCATTGCAAGAAGAACTGGTATATGACGAAGCAGTCGAACAAGCCATCCGTCAACGTTTTCAACAACTTGAACGACCCATGCCTGAGATCAATCTTCGTCAGTGCTATCGTCCGCAAAATGCCGAGATTTTGAATAACCCCTATGGGACTGCCCCGGGTCTATTTCTGCAAAAAGAGGGAAAGATTCTGGTTATGCTTCCCGGTCCTGCACGGGAAATGCACCCGATGTTTGAACAGCAGGTAATACCAAGATTGCAAGCGGCTGGTGTTCTGCCTGAAATCGATTGTTATTTGCAATTACGTACAGCGGGGATTGGAGAATCTGCTCTGGCAGAAAAAATTTCTCCCATTCTCGCAGATAAGCCTGGATTGGTGGTCGGTTATTGTGCTCATGCCGGACTGGTTGACCTGCGATTGAGTTCGCTGGACTCGGATTTGCTCAATGAGGAGCAACTCAATCATTTGGGCGATCAATGCCGGGAGTGCATTGGTGAAGACTTTGTCTGCTATGGAGACCGTTCTCTTGCCGAGGTCATCTTTCGCGAGCTCCGCTCGCTCAATCAAAGCTTGGCCGTGGCGGAATCCTGCACTGGTGGTTTACTCTCTTCTTCTTTCACCGAGATTCCTGGAATTTCTAAGGTGTTTCATGGTGGTGCAGTGTGTTATCACAATGATGCAAAAGTACAGATTCTGGAGATCCCCGAGATTATGCTCGATCAGCATGGTGCGGTAAGTGAGGAAATTGCCATTGCCATGGCCACTTCCGCTTCAGAAAAGTTTGGAACCGATTATGGTCTAAGTATTACCGGATTTGCTGGGCCCACTGGGGGTACTCAGATTCTTCCAATCGGCTCGATCTATTTGGGATATTCTTCCCCTCTGGGTGTTTGGGCGAAAAAGATCAATTTGCGTGGGGATCGTGCATCGAACCGAAGGCGAGCCAGTGCAGCCGCACTTGATTGGATGCGCAGGAAACTAAGAAAGTACAAGATGGAAGAGGTCCTAGCTGCTGCGGATCTGGGCAATATCGAATTATAATTTAAAGTTACGGATCATCCTTCCTCTTTTCATCCCCTCCCCTCCCTATGCGAAACGGCTCTCTTTGTGCGATCATTGGAGATGATGATTACATCGTCCGGCAAAGAGCCAAAGAAATGTTTGATGATCTGGCCAAAGAATTCCCAGATGATCTATCACGGGAAATAATTGACGGACGGGCAGACCGGGTGGATGATGTGGTCCGCATTCTGGCCGAGGCCAAAGCAGCCTCTACCACCTTGTCCTTATTTGGCGGAGGTAAGCTGGTCTGGATAAATGAGGCTAATTTCATTAATCAAAACAAGACGGGTTCCGCTCAGGGCTCGAAAGAGGCCCTTGAACATGCCAAAGAATTTTTAGAAAAACCGGGAGATTCCCACATCATTCTTTCTGCCTGTCCCGTTCATCGGGGGCATAGTTTTGTAAAATGGCTGCAGAAAAATTCTGATTTTCATGACTTGGCTAAGGATGAAAAAGAAGATCTTGCATTTCGTCGCCTGACCGAGCAGACCGCATCTGAACTGGGGATAAAATTTGGACCCGGTGCCCTTGAATATTTGGCCGGTAAAATTGGGACTCACCCACGACTGGGAGTTGAGGAAACCCGTAAGCTTGCATCCTTTTTAGGCTCTGAAGGAGATGAGATCACCGAGCAAATGATTATTGATTTGGTCCCCGATTTTGGAGAGGGTGATTTTTTTGAAGCATCCGAAGCTTTTTTCTCCGGTCAATTGGATTGGGCTCTCGAGGCAATAGACCGCCATTTTTTTCAGGGTAAAGATGCCCGGCCCCTCTTGGCTACCTTACAGAACCGCAACCGTTTGCTGATTCAACTCCGGGTTCTGGTCGATGGGGGTGAACTTAATCCTCATGACCGGATGAGCAAAGATTTACTGGAGCGTCTCGCGATGAAGTATGCCCGTCATTTTGATGATCCGACCGAGAAGACCACCCTGAATGTGTTTTCTCAAAACCCATGGTTTCTTGGTCGTCTCCTTGGCTTGGTTAAGGAATTCTCCGCCCGTCGCTTGATCGATCTGCAATCCCATTTAATTGAAGCATTTGAGCAGGTACTCGCTCAACCGAGGGAACAACACGCCACTATTTTCAAAAATTTGGTTATTCGCACACACTCCGCTTGAATTCATCTGCCCGACTTTCGGGCAATCCTCTATGATTTCTTCTTGGTAAGGGCACAACTCGAACTAACCTAGCCCGAAGGTATTATCCCTTGGTATCTTTTCTCCATTGATCAATTTTGGCAGACATCCGCTCGACCCGTTCGGGCATGGAATCAGCAAGATCGCTTAATTCATGAGGATCCTTTTGCAAATTGTACAAATGGTAGTCCGCAGTGTCCCACTCGTGAAGTTTACTGTAATGACTCGATATATCCTTACCACGATAACGTCTGATCAATTTCCACTTTCCTTCGATACACCAAATATATTGAAGGGTATCATCGGGATTGCCCAAGGTCATATTGTGAGTGGAATGATTGACCCCAAAAATCGTGTCCCTTTGTTTGCGTGCGGACTCATCAAGTAAATCAATCCCGGGTAATCCCTGAGGAACTTTCCCTCCGGCCGCACTGACGATAGTGGGCATAAGATCGACCGCATGGGCAAGATCGGGTGAGTCGGTAGGGTTGATTCTTTTTGGCCATGATAGCAGGATGGGATTGCGGGTACCTCCTTCATAGGGCGATCCCTTGGTTCGCTGAGCATACCCACGAAAAAGTTTCTGGTTTGGATCAGCAGCATTAGAACTGGCGGTGGACCAGCCGTTATCACAGGTGAAAACAACCAAGGTATTTTCCTTCAATCCTTGATCATCCAAATAACCGATTAATTCCCCGACGGTATCATCCAACCACTCACACATCGCATAATATTTTGCCTGATCAAGGGGTCTGCCCTCTTTTTGGTACTTCTTTAATAAGCGCTCAGGAGGATTATGAGGTGTGTGTGGGAGAAAAGGAGCATACCACAGGAGAAAGGGTTTTTCCTGCCTTTGTGCATGCTCCACAAAATCCGTAATCGGCTTAATCCCATCCCGTCCAATCTTCAGCCCCTCGTCTCCATGCCTGCCTCCCTGCTTAGGATCGCCATGAGTCATCCCATGGGTAAACCCACCATCCTTCCATGATCCCTCCCACCATTTGCCCGATTGATGGGCAAGGTAACCAAGTTTTACCAGCTCTTTAATAAAACTGGTTTTTTGGTGAAAAGCTTCGCGAAAAGGAAGATCCAACTTGGCACGATTATTAGTTTTAAAAACATCGTTTCCCGTGATGCCGTGTTGATGAGGGAAGAGGCCGGTTGCCATCGATGCGAGGGAAGGACGGCAAATCGGAGCTGCCACATAACCACGCTTAAAAGTCAGGCCATTCTCGGCAAGAGCAT
>JAYNJW010000021.1:0-32643 GCA_038110535.1 Opitutia bacterium
AGCCACTTCGTTTCAAAGGGCTCAGGCACCCGGCGGTCAATAGATACTGCAGGGATAGGTCGGGCATTGGTGGAAAGAATCAAACTGCCATCCCAACCTGGTCCCCACCAGCGCTCGACCTGGCCAAAACTAGCCGACCAATTGCCCAAACGGGCAGCCAAATAGGAACCATCCAAAGCAAAACCTTCATCCCTTCTGCCCTTCCAGTCTTTTTCCATGCCGTAAAATGCGTTTAAGGAAAGCTTGGCCGCAAAACGATCATTCATCCAGGAAACGGATGCATTAGTGGCAAAACTGGATCGGGGCTCCGGACCAAACCCTCGTGCAGTCACCCGGTCATCCGAAATGCCCAGGGTGGTAGAAATGGGCAACCATCCGGACTGTGATTCCAGAGAAATACGGTCGTCCAGTAAAGTATGAGGAAGATCAATCGATGATTTTGATCGCATCCCTGATAAACCACCGAGGTCCAAGGGCCAGGTATTTTGCAAACCCGTCAATTCTCCCTCGTCTGCAAGGAGGCGGATTTCATGACGGATAAAGGGATTATCTGGAGAAAGATATGGTTCTGCAAAGGCAATAACCACCAAAAAATAATATAAAATACAGCCCCTAAGAGTTCGCATAAAGTACATCTGATTATACAAAATCAAAAGAATCGAGCAATCCGAAAGGATTAGGCTCGCCCCCAATTTCGTAATCTCCTAATGCAGAAGCTACATACGATGGAAGACGATCCGTTATTTCGAAGAACCCGCCAGCACGCTGAAAAGCGGTTGATCTTTCATTCAGGCCAGAGTGATTCCGCAAGGTTGGAACTGATCAAGGATTTCGTCCGCCTAGAGAGAGAAATGCTTCGGCGCTATCATTTAAAAGGAGACTCCGGTCTGCGACTGACCCGGGCCCGGGCTATCACCATTGATGTATTGATCCAAAACCTCTTTGCTTATGCCCTAAAAGTGGCTGAAGAAAGCTTGGTCAGGATTAAACCGATGTGTGTACTGGCAACAGGAGGATATGGACGGGGAGAACTTAGCCCGCACAGTGACATTGATCTAATGTTTCTTTATCCCCGAAGTTCAATGGGGAAATCACTGGACTTACTCAAGGAAACAATGACCAAGGAGATCCTCTATCCCCTATGGGACACTGGTATGAAAGTAGGTCATGCCTCACGAGAAGTCAAAGAGGCGCTGATCGAGGCACAGCGTGATATCCGTAACAAAAATTCCATGCTGGATGCCCGTTATATCTGTGGCGACCGCAAGGTAGCGAAAAAATTTATCACTACATTTTTGAGTTATTGCCGGAAACGAAAACCTGCAGAATATCTCAATGAGTTACTCATGCACCAGCAGGCAAGGAGGGAGGAAAAAGGCAATACTGTATTCCTTCAGGCACCCGATCTCAAAAACGGGGTGGGTGGATTGCGCGATTACCAAGGGGTATTATGGATGACCAAGGTAAAATTTGAGGACGATGCCTTGGGGGCACTGTTCAAAAGAGGTTATCTCAATGAAAACGAGGTGAAATCCTTTCAGGATGCCTATTCCTTTCTCCTTCGTGTACGCAATGAACTTCACTTCCGGAGTAAGCGTCCGGTCGATATTTTGCACCTTGAGAAACAACCGGAAGTTGCCCTTGGATTAGGGTACAAAGACGAAGATATTTTTCCCCGGGTGGAAAAATTCATGGGAGATTTTTATGCCCGGGCCAATACGATTCATCAACTTTCCAACCTGCTCGAACAAAGACTGATCCATTCCACCAGTGGAAATACTGGAAAGATAAGTTTTCGTGCTGTGCTCAATGCATACCGGGCACCCCCAACAGAAAAGGTGGATGGGTTTGACCTGGTGAACGGACAATTGACCACTGAAAACCAAAAGGTTTTTGATGAAGACCCCGAGCGCATGCTCCGCTTGTTCAGGCATTCGCAAAGACTGTCCGTCAAGCTATCGCCCAGCCTGCGTTCTTTGGTGCGCAACCGTTTATCGCTCATTGATGCGACTTTGATCAACTCATCCTCAGCCAATGTCACTTTCCGTTCCATTCTTCAGGAAGTTGGCAATGTCGCCCCAACTCTTACGGATATGCACGACTTGGGAGTGCTGGGTAGATTCGTTCCGGAATTTGGCAGATTAACCTGCAAAGTTCAGCACGATCTCTACCATCGTTTTACCGCGGATGTGCATGTTTTACGATGTATTGAAATACTCGATCAAATTTTTCAGGGCAATCGACCGGGTGCAGAACCCTACCTCGAAGCCTTAAGAAAAAACGAAGTGCCAGGACTACTCTATCTCATACTTTTTATCCATGATCTCGGAAAAGACCGTGGACCCAAAGGGCATTGTGAACGAGGGGTGGAACTTGGAAGGACCCTCATGCAAAGGCTTGGAATATCCGAAGAAATGCACGACCGGGTGCTATTTGTGGTGCGCAACCATTTGGAAATGGTCCGGTTTGCCAACAAGTTTGACCTGGATGATCCGGAAGTGATCGATTCCTTTGCTTCTTTTTCCGAGGGCGAACAGCGCCTGCGCTTCCTCTATGTTCATACCTATTGTGATGCCAATGGAACTGCTCCTGATCTTTGGAATTCCCACAAGGAGGAACTTCATACCCACTTGTTTACCAACACCATGAAAGTATTGGAGGGCAAGCGGGCACGTAAAAATCCCGATGAATTAAGGGATTCCTTTAAAGATTTAGAAGTCAAAGGAGTACCAAAAGAGTCAATTCTGGAACATTTAGACCAAGTGCCCGTTCGCTATTTCTCCCATACCGGAAGGGAAGAAGTAGCCCTCCATATCGATATGGTTCAACGATACTCCAACAAAGGAAAACCCATGAATGAACCAGTGGTAAGTTGGCGAAACGACCTCAGGCGTACCCTGACCGTTATCGATGTGGTGGTTACTGATCAAACCAGTCTGTTTGAAAAAATAACGGGTGCCCTTGCCGTTACCGGGCTCAATATTCTGGGTGCACGGGCCATCACCAGAAAGGACCAATTGGCGATCGATGTCTTCTATGTGGAGGGGGAGAATGGGGGCATCGTTGAGGATTCCACAGTTCGAAGTTTTTTTGAAGATACTTTGGAGAGCTTTCTCATGGGCAAGGATTGTCCGATCGAACTAATTTCTGCCCATCGTAAAAAGAAGGAAAAACCAAAAACCTTTTCCACAACCGATAAATTTGGGGCAACCATACCTCCCCAAGTCGATGTTTACCGGGACATATCGCTGGGGCGGACCATTGTCGAAGTACGGGCTGCTGACCGTATCGGGTTGCTCCATCTTATATCCAAACACATTGCGGATGCCGGGTTTAGTATCCTATTCGCCCGGATTGCCACGGAACAGGGAATTGCTACTGATGTTTTCAATATTGAACCGTTGGACAAAACCATGGTTCCTTCTCCCAGTACCTTTTTGGACCTTCGGGAAAAGCTCGGCAAAGCACTGCACGAAGGAAAGTATTACCACGAGGTCTAATCCGTTCGCCTGGCTTTGATCTCCATGTGGTTAGGAGGATAAAGGAAGAATAATACAAAAGGTTGTGCCTTCGTTTCCGGTATCGACCAACTCCAAGTCCCCATCATGTGCTCGCATAATTCTTTTGGATATGGTCAGACCCAGACCGGTCCCATCCCGACGGCCAGTCAGAAAGGACTCAAAAATCCGGTCTCTCAAATCCTCCGCTATACCACCCCCCTGATCCCGCAAATATATATGGGCACGAGCGTCCATAAATTGGGTATCAATAAATAAATTCCCACCATTTGGCATAACCTCGACTGCATTGAGCATGAGATTGAGCAAAACCTGCTGAATCTGTCCCTTGTCCACAAAAACTTCCTCTTCTGTGGGAAGATTTCCCCAGGTAAGATTGATCCGCGACTGCTCGAGCTTCAAGCGGACAAGCAATACTGCATCCTCGAGAATTTCTCTCAGCCCGATTACTTTGCGGAAGGACTCCCTGCTTTTTCCAAATTCAAGAATACGACCGGCAACCTGTTCTAAATGATTGAGCTTTTCCCGAATTACGGAAAGATCCTTGGCTTTTTCCTGATCTTCCTGCTCGCCCAGTTTAAGCGAATCAAAAAGCAAGCGAACCACCATTAATGGGTTCCGTATTTCGTGGGCAATTTCTGCGGCAATTGTACCCAAAGTCGTCAGTCTTTCGCTCTTGCGCATACTTTCTTCGGAATCAAATACCCGGCTGTACAAGCGTGCGTTCTCAATCGCAATCGCACCCAAATCCGCCAAGGCACGGGCAATCATACGTTCATCGTCATGAAAACGGTGCGGGCGATCAATGTAGTGGGTGATCAGTCCAATTGGAACATCCTCAAAAATGACAGGTGTGACCAGCATGGATACAAGGTTTTCCGAGCGGATCAAATCAATAAAATGGTGTTCCTCCGTGCGTAACAGGTCGCGCGTTTGTACCTGTCTATGCCCACGCAAGGCACTGCCAAGAAGGCTATCGCCAGGCCTTAATTCCTCTTGGTATTCGCGGGGGCCGTTTTCATCCTGTAAAGATTGCAAATGTAAAAGATCCTCCTTTGCATCGTACAGAAAAAAGGCGGATAACCGACAACCCAGTAGCAAAAGACCCTCACGGGATATGGTATTTAATACCTCATCAAATTTTCGGGTTCCGGAAATATCCTGACTTAATAAGACCAAGCTTTGCAACTGATCGGCCTTTTTGCGCAATTGTTGGATCATCCACATATTTTCCAACACCCGACTGGCCTCATTGGCCATTAATACAAGAATGCGCAAATCTTCCTCATCAAATGCACCCAACTCGCAGGAATCCACATTTAAAGCTCCCACCGTTCGGCCACCCTCGGATAAGGGGGCAGCCATTTCCGCATTGATCCGTTCATCCAGTTGAAAATATTTCTCCTCCTGTGATACATCGGGACAGAGGAGTGGTTGTCCGTGTGCCGCTACCCAGCCAGTTATGCCCACACCAACCGGCAACTCAAAACCTCTGCTTTTTTCCGGAAGTCCCCGCTGTACTTCGATCAGCAAAGTGTCTGAACTTGCATTAAGTAAGGAAATGGAAGCAGAATTTGCAGAAAATACCCCCATAACTTCGTCCAATATCTCCTCCAAGGCCCGGACTGGGTTGAGATGCTTACCTGATAATGTACTAATGCGGTAAAGAGCATCAATTGCTCTGCCTTCTTCCCTTTTTCCTGAAATCGATTCCTGCACAAAAATGGTCGTAAAGCATTTCCCATCTATATGCGAGGTAGGAAATCTCTACTTACAACCACTAAATACCTTTTTGTGGGACAATAAAGACTCTCCGAGGAGAGCACAAACAGGCATACTGACAAATTAGATGATTATTTTTTGGCCTGTAAAAAATGCTCCCAGGTTTTTTCTACTGGTTTACCATACAGAGAACTGACAAAGGGACGACGGGCTGGTCGCTTGGGCTCTTTGAGCAAGCGCATACCTGCTTCTCTGGGCAATCGATTACTTTTCTTACTGTTGCAACGAATGCAGGAGGTTACCACATTTTCCCAGGATGTTCCCCCACCCCGGTCTTTGGGCAATACATGATCCATATTTAATTCCTTGGCAGAAAATGATTTACCACAATATTGGCATCGATAATCGTCCCGCTCGAGCAGGTTTTGGCGATTAAATTTCATTTCCTGAAGCAAGATACGGTCGTAGGACCGTAAAAGAAGGACGCTCGGGACAATGACTTGCTGGCTGACCGTATGAATAATGCGTGCCCCTTTGGAAGCTTCTGCTTCCCGGCAAAAGTCAAACCACGCCACTGAATTAAAAACCCGAAAGCTTTCATCCTCTGCGTAAATCACTTGGGCATGATCCAAGGAGAGCAAGCTGAAAGCCCGCTCCACCCCCACCACATTAACCGGTTGCCATATTCGGTTAAGTACAAGGGTCTGATAACCTGTGTCCATCCGCATGCAAGTATAACTGTGGATGGCGTGGGGATGTCAAAGATTTTTTTCTTACTGTACTACGATTCAAGGATGACGAAGAAAAAATTCAATAACTCCTGCCATCTTTATTTTCATAAAAATTTAAAAATGCTTTATGGGCAACCCGGTACCCTCCTCGGGTTGGATAATCCCCGGTAAAATACCAGTCGCCCGGATGATCGGGTAATGCCTCGTGTAAATTTTCCACACTTTGGTAAATGATTTCCACCTTGGTGAAGTCTTTTAATGCTTCGGGAGCAACCAGTTCAGCCACGCGCTCGGAAATTTGATCAACCGAGAAATTTTCGTAGACCCGTTTGACATAATTTTCGGATTTTGAGGATTCTGAATTTAAGGCTTCCCGGCACTGCTCCGCTACTTCCTTTAACAACCCCCTGTATCCATGATCCTGGATCAAAGAAACAGCCGCCTGAAAGGCAATAAATTTTCCAAGTTCCGACATATCTATGCCGTAGCAGTCGGGGTAGCGGATTTGGGGAGCAGTCGATGCGATTACCAGTTTACGCGGTTTGGAACGCCCGAGTATTTTCAGAATGCTTTTCTTCAGGGTGGTACCACGAACGATGGAATCATCGATGCAAACCAAGGCATCATGATCCTCACGGACCACTCCGTAGGTAATATCGTAGACATGAGAGACGAGTTGAGCCCGGCCCGATTCCTGGCTGATAAAAGTACGGAGTTTAATGTCTTTGTTGGCAATCTTCTCGCCCTTGGGCCAATTGTCCATGACCAGATCATCAATCAGGGAATCGGTCAGTTCACCGGATTGACGGGCATCAATCAATCGTTGCTTCACCTCGGCCCGCCTGACCAGACGGAGTTGTTCCATAAATCCATAATAAGCACTCTCCGCGGTATTGGGAACATAACTGAAGACACTCTTGGAAAAATCACTCCCTACCGATTTCACGACCTGAGGCACCAGCAATGCACCAAGGGTTTTTCTTTCGGCATAGATATCGGGATCATTACCCCGGGAAAAATAAATCCGTTCGAACGAACATCCGGAGGATTTTTCGGTAAGTTCTGAGAATTGACCCTTAACCAAAGAACCATCAGGCCGTACGACCAAGATTCCACCAGGTTGAATTTCGGAGATATCATCCACTCCTTTATCAAATACCGTCATCAAGGGAGCCCGTTCAGATGCAACCGCAAATACCTCATCATCCTCAAAATAAAATCCCGGCCGGATCCCTTGCGGGTCACGCATTGCAAAACAATCCCCCGTGCCCAGAATGCCAGCAAGTGCATATCCGCCATCCCAATTCCTCGATGCCTCACGAAAGATGGCAACCGGATCGATTTTGTCAGATATCCAACGGGTATGCTCTTCACCAACCACACCCTCTGAAGAAGCTTCTCTGGCCAATTCATCGACCGCTGAATCGAGATGATATCCGGACTCCTCAAGAATTGCCTGGGTATCGGTGTCGAAAACTGGATGCTGGCCTCTATCCACCAGTCGTTTGTTCAACTCATCCACATTGGTAAGATTGAAATTTCCGGCAATCATCAAGTTCTTGCTCGGCCAGTTGCTCTTTCGGAAATAGGGATGACAGGTATTGGAACCATACTCCCCGGATGTTCCGTAGCGCAAGTGCCCTAGGAGGATCTCTCCCCCATAGTCAAAATGTTGCTTGATGGTGTCGGGAAACTCGTAAAAGGCCCGGCCTTTCTTGATCATTTTTCCAAGCACTTTGTGCTGGGCACCAAATATTTTCGCCAGTGCTTTGGAACTGGTGCTGCGCTCACGAAACATGAACGACTCTCCCACGGGCATGTTTAACTTCATCGATCCTATACCCGCACCATCCTGCCCGCGATTGTGTTGTTTCTCCATTAAGAGAAACAGTTGATTAAAGGCCCAGAGCGGACTGCCGTATTTTTCGTTGAAGTAAGAAAGGGACTTCTTCAGGCGGATCATGGCGATCCCACAATGATGTCCAATTTCGTCACTCATGTAAGGAGGGATAGAGGGTAAGGGCTAGGCAGTGGCCATGTGCATAGGTATCGCATTTTCCCACGCTTTCTTCAAGGCGGAAACATTTGTGCTTAGAGCTGATTCTCCGGCTACTTCGACCTGCAATTGACCGGAATCATCGGTTTTGCCAAGTAAATGAGCGGGTAATTGCATTTGTTCTGCCACCTGCATTACCGCATCGCGGTCCTCGGTCCGCACCGCAAGAATTGCCCGGGCTTGGCTTTCACCAAAGAGCAGGGCGTCCAATCGTCCAGACTGACCCAGTTCCTCGAGGGAGACAGATGCCCCCAACCCATCAGTATCAAAAAGCATTTCAGACAGGCATACCAGCAATCCACCCTCGGACAGATCGTGAGCTGCCCGAACTTTTCCGCTTTCAATTTGTGAAATCAAGAAGTCCTGGAGGTTTTTTTCCGCGTGCAGATCGACAGATGGGCAAGTTCCTTCCTTCTTTCCGAACTTGGATTGTAGATAATAACTGCCTCCCAATTCATGAGGTAATCCGCCCAGAAGGATCAATTCCAACCCTGACTCGCTCACTCCGCTCCGGGTCACCCGATCGGCATGATCAATCAAGCCGACCATCGAAACAACCGGGGTCGGATCAATCGCTCCCTCACCGTGCTCATTGTACAGACTGACATTTCCACCAACCACTGGGACATCAAAGTAGGAACATGCATCGGCCAATCCCTTTACACATTCCTTGAGCATATGATAGGCCTCCGGTTTATTCGGGTTTCCAAAATTCAAATTATCCGTGACCGCCAAGGCCCGGGCACCCGAGCAGGCAAGGTTGCGCATACACTCAGCAAAAGCGATCTGCGCACCCGCATAGGGATCAAGATAACAGAACCGATTGTTGCAATCATTGGCAATGGCCAGGAATTTGTTCATTCCTGCAATGCTTAGTTTGACGACTCCTGCATCACTGCCCGGTTCGACCGTGCATCCAGACATCACCATATGATCATACTGTTCCCAAACCCATCTCTTGGATGCAATCGTTGGGTGCTGGAGTAGACCAAGCAAGGCATCTTCAACTCCCTCCTTGGCAAGCCCGGGGATGGAGTCCACTCTCCATTCCCGGGCCCTTGCCAAATGAGCTGGCTCACTGGTTGGCTGGTCGTAGACCGGGGCCTCGTCGGTAAGGGACTTGGCTGGCAGGTCCGCCACCACCACACCCTTGTGGCGGACAACCATACGATCCCCTTCTTTTACCTCCCCAATGCGGGCCGCGTGCAGATCCCATTTCTCGAAGACTTCTTCGAGTTCACGCTCGCGCCCTTTGGCCACGATTACCAACATGCGCTCCTGGCTCTCAGAAAGCATGATTTCATAAGAGTTCATCCCCGTTTCCCGCTGGGGTACAAGGTCCAAATCTATCTCAATACCAGAATTCCCACGGGATGCGGTTTCACAGGTCGAACAGGTAAGACCAGCCGCGCCCATGTCCTGTATGCCCACCACCAGACCGGGAATGGACATCATTTCCAGGCAGGCTTCGAGCAGGAGCTTTTCCATGAAAGGATCCCCCTTCTGGACCGCGGGTCTATCCTCGGCACTCTCCTCGGTCAATTCCCGGGAAGCAAAACTTGCCCCGCCCAGTCCGTCCCGGCCGGTACCCGGACCGACATAGAAGACAGGATTGCCCACTCCGGTGGCCGCTCCTTTTTGAATTTCTTCATGACGCAAGATGCCAGCACAGAGTGCATTGACCAGGGGATTGCCCTCGTAACAGTCATCAAAATAAACATCGCCGCCCATATTGGGTATTCCCAGGCAATTACCGTAGTGAGAAATCCCACTGACCACTCCACGAAAAAGTCTCTTAACCTGGCTCGATTCCAGGGATCCAAAACGCAGGGAATTGGTAAGCAGGACGGGACGGGCACCCATGGTAAAAATATCCCGCACAATACCACCCACCCCGGTTGCGGCTCCCTCAAAGGGCTCGATCGCACTGGGATGATTGTGAGATTCGATCTTGAAAGCCACTCCCCAGCCCTCCCCCACATCAATCACTCCAGCATTTTCCTCGCCTGCTTTGACCAGCACCTGACCGATTGCACTTTTGTCTGCTTTCTCGGTGGGAAATAATTTTAGTAACTTTCGGGTATTTTTATAGGCACAGTGCTCCGACCACATCACGGAAAAAATCCCCAGTTCGGTAAGGTTTGGGGTACGGCCAAGGATTTTCAGGATTTGTTCGTACTCATCGGGCAGGAGCCCGTGCTGAGCAATTAATTCCTGAGTAATCTCAACATTCAAACAGGGATCGGGATTGGGAGGCAGGGTAGCAGGGGATGTTTCCATGACTTAAGCAGAAAGTTCGACCGGGGAGGAATGAAGGATGGGTTGAAGAAAAGCCCGCAAAACGGGAAGTCCGTCTAGGGAGGGATGATGGTCTTCCACCGCCCGTTCCGGGTGGGGCATCATGCCGTACACATTGCCCGCGAGGTTACGAATACCAGCAATATCATTGATCGACCCATTGGGATTGGGATGGTAGCGCAACAACACTTGTTTATTGGTTTCTAAATTCGCCAGCACATCTTGATCCGCCCGGTAGTTTCCCTCCCCATGTGCGATAGGCAAGGCGAGGTGTGCACCCAAAGTTTCCGCATTGAAGCGTTCATTGGAATTTTCCACCTTTAAGGTTTGATTGAGACAACGGAACTCCATGCAATCATTTCTGACCAATGCTCCAGGGAGCAATCCCGACTCGCACAGGATTTGAAACCCATTGCATATGCCTAGCACCTGGCCTCCCTGATCGGCAAACCTTTGCAGGTCGGACATGATGGGTGAAAACCGGGCAATGGCACCACACCGCAAATAATCTCCAAATGAAAATCCTCCGGGTACAATGACCCCCTCCACCCCATCAGGCAATGGGTCTTTGTGCCAGACCCGCCCGGCAGACAGTCCGATCACATCCTGCACAGAATGTTCGGCATCCCAATCGCAATTGGATCCCGGAAATTGAATAATTGCTACCTTCACGATATTTTTTCCTCCTTGGATGATTGATCCTCAAATACTTCTTCGACCACTGGATTGGTCAGCATGCCAATCCCCCCGATCTCCACCGTAACTTCATCTCCGGGAACAAGAAATCTTCTCGGGTCCCGGGCTTCTCCCACCCCGCTCGGAGTACCAGTAAGGATAAGGGTGCCTGGCAATAAAGTGGTGCTCCCGCTAAGAAACGAAACGAGAGTGGGAACATCAAAAATCATGTCCGATGTGGACGATTCCTGCATTTTGTCCTGGTTGACAAAAGTACGCACAGAAAGATTGGAGGGGTCGGGCAATTCGTCCGTGGTTACCAGGCATGGCCCGACTGGACAAAAGGTATCAAAACTCTTACCCCGGCAAAACTGCCCCCCACCCTTTTCTTTTTGCCAATCCCGGGCACTTACATCATTGGCCGCAACATATCCAAGCACATAGGAGAGTGCCTGGTCTGGAGTAACATTTTTACAAGGTCTGCCAATCACCACCCCAAGTTCACCCTCATAGTCGACCTTATCGCTCCGCAAAAAGCGGGGAATCACGATGGGATCTCCCGGGTTTTGCACCGAGGTGGGTGCTTTCATAAAGATGACTGGATGCTTGGGCACCTGGGCACCTGTTTCCTCGGCATGTGCCCGGTAATTATGCCCGACCGCATAGATGCATCGGAAATCAATGGGGGTAAGCAATTGGAAGGGAGTAATCGACTGATCGGTTGCTTCAAATGAACCATCCGGTCTTTGGACGATCAGAAAGGTCTGGCCCTGCTCATCGAACCGACCAAAGCCCATATTCCCGGCCCGGTCGAGATGACGGAAGATTTTCACTCGCTGGAAATCTCGAAACGATAATCTTCGATTACCGGATTGCTGAGCAACCCATCGCACAAACGATCGATCTCATCGCGAATTTCCGGGGTGTCCGCCCCTTCCATCTGAAAGGTTACCGTCTTACCGACCCGTACCCCCTCAATTGAATGGTGGCCCAAGCTTTTAATCGCTTGCTCGACTGCCGCGCCCTGGGGATCCAAAACTGTGGTTTTGGGGGAAACATATACCGTAACCTTCACCCCTTATCTTAAACACATCGATTGGGGCATTCTTTCAATCCTTAGTTGCGCACGTGAGAAAAATAATCAGCTTATTCCCAATTTTAAAAGAACCGGAACTACGAGTTAACCGGGTGAAAACAACGAACCTCCCGGTCGTCCAGATGAGAAAGATCCGGGTCTTTCAAGCATTGGTCGGTCCGGTTAGGACAACGGTTTTGAAAACTGCAACCCTGAGGCATATTGGAAAAGGAGGGGACTTCACCATCCAAAATAACAGGGGGCCGGGAACGATCCAGGGTAGGCACCGATTGAACGAGTGCCCGGGTATAGGGGTGTTGGGGAGATGACAACACCTGGGCCGTATTTCCGGACTCCACAATCTTGCCCAGATACATGACATACAACCGATCAGAAAGGGTGCGGACCAAGGATAGATCGTGGGCAATAAAAAGCAGGGCTAATCCTAATTTATTTCTCAGTTCCAGCAGCAGCTCAACAATCTGTGCCTGGATGGACACATCGAGGGATGATACAATCTCATCACAAATGATCAAAGCAGGCTTCATCCCAATTGCCCGGGCAATGGAAATTCTTTGCCTTTGTCCACCGCTAAAAGAATGAGGATAGCGGTGCATGTATTCCGGGGACATCCCCACTTGTTCCAAAAGGGATGCAATATAACCGTCAACTTCCCTGCGGTTGCAAATCTTATGATATAATAGAGGAAAGGAAAGTATTTCGAAAACCGTATGCTTGGGATTGAGGCAGGAGTAAGGATCCTGAAAAATGATCTGTACTTTATTCTGAAAAACTTCCCGTTGCAGACGATTTTTGTACAGGGCAGAATTTCCCTGGAAAAACAACTCTCCTTGCTCAATGGGCAAAAGTCCGGCGAGGGAGTTCCCCAAGGTGCTCTTGCCACAACCTGATTCTCCGACCAAGGCAACAATTTCTGCCGGGTTAACCCGCAGACTTACCCGGTCCACCGCTTTGATATGATCAATAGTACGGCCCAAGAGACCAGCCTTGACCGGAAACCAGGTCTTTAAGTCCCGGACTTCCACGATCGGATCGACCTTGGGATTATGGTTCAATAATGACAACGGTACCTCCCCTCTAAGTCATTACTTTTTTCCGGCGGTTCGCTCAGACAAAGTTCAGAAGCATCTGGACATCTGTCCTTGAAACGGCACCCGATAGGATACTTTCCGGGCTCAGGAACCTGACCGGGTATGGAAATGATCTTTTTGTCCTCGCTGTCCAAGGTCGGAATTGCTCGCATTAATCCCCTCGAATAAGGATGGGACGGATGGGATAAAAAGGGATTAATCTTGTTGCTCTCCACAATCTGACCGGCATACATCACTGAGATACGGTCGGCATACTGGGCCATTAGGCTGATATTGTGGGAAATGAGCAAAACAGACATCTTTCGCTCTTTGCACAAGCGTACGATCAAGCTCATGATCTGAGCCTGAACAGTCACATCCAGTGCCGTGGTCGGTTCATCCGCAATCAGTAGCTCAGGATCAAGAAGCAGGGACATGGCAATCATTACCCTTTGGAGCATCCCCCCAGATAATTCATGCGGGAATGACTTGAGTATTCTTGCATGATCCGTCAGCCCCACCTCATCGAGCAAATTTTTGATTTTTTGATGCCTGTCAAAATCCGTGCGGTGATAGTCGAAAACTTCCTCCATTTGATCACCCACCCGCATCAGAGGATTCATCGCGGCAAAGGGCTCCTGAAAAATCATCGATATTTTATCTCCCCGCAAGGCATTCAGTCTGGACTCATCGAGGCGATAAATATCCACCCCTTTAAAGCTTACCCTTCCGGACAGAAGCACACCACCAGGCTCAGGAAGCATGCCCATTATGGCGAGCGAGGATATGCTCTTGCCACAACCAGACTCCCCGATCAGTCCATGAATTTCCCCCTCGGCAAGATCGAGTGATACTCCGGTTGTCAGGTGGAGCATATCATTGGGCCGTTTAATCCCAATGGAAAGGTCAGTAACTTGCAACAGGTACCCGCTTGAAACTCCCTTGGAATGATCGTTTTCCATCCTTAATTCGTGGAAGCACGAGGATCAAAGGCTTCCCGAACTCCCTCTCCAATAAAGGTTGCCAAAAGCAGGGTGGTAAACAGGCAGACCACCGTGGATATGGCCAACCAGGGAGCAAATAAATTGTTTAGTCCCTGGCTGAGGAGCTCGCCCCAGGATGGGGTCGGAGGTTGCAGGCCAAAACCAAGAAAATCAAGGGCGGTCAGAGCACCAATCCCTCCAATGATCTGAAAGGGAAGCAGAGTGATAACCGGAGTAAGTCCATTGGGGAGAATCTGACGGAAAAGGATATGGCGGTTGGACATCCCCATGGTTTTGGCAACCTTGACATAATTAAGGCTGCGGATTTTTAGAAATTCTCCCCTCATATAATAGGACAATCCGATCCATTGAAAAAGAGAGAGCACGAGGATGAGGATGATGAAACTACGGGAATAGATCGTCCCCACCAGTATGACAACATAGAGAAATGGCAGAGATGACCAGATCTCGATCAGTCTCTGCATAACCATATCGATCAAACCACCAAAATATCCCTGTATTCCACCAATCAAGATGCCAAATAAGGTAGAGATTCCTGCCAGAATTAGGGAAAAGAGCATACATATACGGAACCCATAAAGCAGACGGGCAAAGACATCCCTTGCCGAAGAATCAGTGCCCAACCAATGCTCAGCAGAGGGCGGATGAGGGGGAGTACCTGCCAAATCGATGTAAGAATGCAAGGGACTGTGGGGAACAGGGGGGAAAATCATCCAATTTGTTCCATTGGTAAAAAGAGGGGATTTTCGAAGGGCTACATAATCGGCCTCCGTTTGGTATTTCCCCCCGAATTCTTTTTCCGCATAGAAATGGAGGATAGGAAAATATAGCTTTCCATCGTAAGACATAACATAGGGCCGGTCATTGCAAAGAATCTCGGAGAACAAAGACAAAACAAAGAGAGAGGAAAGCAGGAGAAAGGAATACCACGCCCTTTTAATTTTTCGGAACCTGCTAAATCGATCTCTGGAAAGTTTGGAAAGCATGGCCTTCGATGAAATGTTAGGTAAATTTAATTCTTGGATCGATGGCAATGTAGAGCATGTCCGAAAACAGCCTGCCCAGCAGGGCCATAATACTGGAGATAAGAATGACTCCGAGCACCACATTGTAATCCCGGCTAAGGATGGAATTGTAGACCAACAGACCCATCCCATCGATATCGAACACTTTTTCAATCAAGAGAGCAGAAGTGAACATCAGGGTAAAAATTTCGCTCATCCGAGTGGCTAATGGAATAAGTGCATTGCGCAGGGCATGTTTCCACACGGCTCGTTGAAAACCCGAACCTTTGAACATGGCCGTGCGTACATATTCCTTGCGAATTTCTTCAAGCAGAGAATTTTTCATCAACATGGTCAAAAAGGCAAATTCACTCGCCATAAAACAAATCATTGGCAGACACATATGGTGAAGAAAATCCAGGGTTCCTTCCCAGAAACCCATGGTTTCAAAATTCTCACTAACGATTCCTCCGAGCGGAAACCAGTCGAGATAACTCCCTCCGCTAAAGAAGATAATCAATAAAATACCAAGGGCATACCCCGGTATGATATATCCAGCAAAAATCATGATGGTACTAATCAAATCGAACCGGCTTCGGTTCCACATCGCTTTATACAAGCCCAAGGGAATACAGACTGAATAAGAAAGTACAAAAGAGACCAGCCCGAAAAATAAAGAGATAGGAAATTTTTCTTTGATGACATCCCAGACTGGTTCCTCATAAAAATAAGAGGTTCCCAGATCAAAACATACGACCTTGCCCAACCATTCGAAGTAGCGGGTAAGGGCGGGTTTATCAAAGCCATAGTACGCCCGGATATTTTCGACTTCCTCTTCAGTTATCTGTTGCTGGGCAGTTGATCCTCCTCCCCCTTCCAGGCTGCTCTGGGCACGAACCCGGGCAATCAATTCCTCAACTGGACCCCCTGGAACAAATTGAATCAGTGTAAAGCAGACTGCAGTAATCCCGAGCAGGGTGGGAATGAGCAACAACAGCCGCCTGATCAAATATACCCTCATTCCTGATAAACCACTTTGAAGGGCTTTTCCGGCAGGGATTGATCATCTTCCATGGCTTGGTCAAGGGCAGCAACCATGGCCGGGTCTTCCCACCAGTAAGTAATGATAGATTCCTCCTGCCCGAACTTATCGAAAACAAATTCAGGAGTTTGAAATTTGTTCCAATAAAGAATCCGTCCATGGTCCGCCTGCCATAAAAAAATGTAGGGAATAATTTCTGCCAACCGGTCATCAATCTTTTTAAGAATCTCAATCCGTTTATCCATATCATACTCGACTTTTTGCTGCTCGATCAATCGATCGATCGCTTCATCCTGAACACCTGGATAATTCTGGGAGGCTTTCTGATCGGCTGTTGAACTATGCCAAGCCGATTCCGGATCGCGCAAACGGGAGGCACCCCAAGCTGTCCAAAACATCTCAAAATCATGGTTATCTATGCGCTTGGTCAGAGAAGAGCGGTTGATTTTCTCAATCTTCGCCTGTATGCCCACAGCCTTTAAATCCTCTATGTACAAATTGAGGTGCCGAAAATCCTCAGCCGCAGAAAGGAAAGTGATCTCAAAGGGCTGGCCCGCTTTGACCCGTTTCCCCTCCTCATTGACCACCCACCCCGCATCCGCCAATAATTGCCTGGCCTTTTCCGGATTATAAGGAGTGACCTCCCGACCCGGATTGATGTTATCTTCATAGAGATCAGGATAGAAGGAATTTAAGAGGAAATATTGGTTATACATGAACTTCTCATTCATTGCTTCCCGGTTGAGAAGATAGCCCAGTGCCTGGCGCACGCGAACATCCTCAAATTTGGGATTCCGTAGATTGATCGCCAGTCCTTGGTATCCCTTGGGTTCTTTATTGTACACTGCCTGCCTAACCACCCATCCTTTTTCGACCTGTTCAAACTGGGTCTTTTTCATCCAAATTGAAGAGGTGTAAATGGGATAGGCATCAAAAATTCCTTTTTTAAACGCTTCCAGGGCTTTGTTGCGATCGGTCATCGAGCGATAAACAATCTTATGAAAATTGTATTTTCCCGCGTTATAGTGGTTGGCCCTGCCCCACCAGTCATGCCTTCTCTGTAGGCTAATTGACCTGCCTTTCTTGACCTCCCCAATTTGATAAGGACCAGAAACCACCGGAAATTCAAAATTGATTTTATTAAAATCTTTTCCCTGCCAAACATGCGAGGGAAAAGCCACTATATTGCCAGCCTGAAAGAAATTGTTCCAATGTTTGGTATTTGCTTTGATCCGCACCGTTTTTTCATCGATTGCAACCGGTCGTTCAAACCGTTTCAGGCTGACCCGGAACAATGAGGTCAGGTTTTCAGGATTCAGAATGACATCGTAAAAGAACTGAATATCTGCCGAAGTGATGGGCACCCCGTCACTCCAGGTTGCGTCCTTCCTAATTTTAAAAGTAAAGGTCATATCATCCTCCGCGATTTCCCAGGATTCTGCGAGCACGCCAACCGGGCGGTTCTCCGTGCTGTGGAGAGAAATCAGGGGTTCGTAAAGCAGGCTGGTTATTTGAACGGAAAAACTATTGTAGTCTAAAAACATGTTGAGCGACTTGGGAAAAGGCCCGCCCCAAGTGGTAAAGATACCGCCCGGTTTTGCATCCGTCATTGCGACCGGGTCCCTCTCTCCATAGCTGGGTGTAAACTGGTCATCAACCATTCCTTGAGGCATGGAAGCCTTGATCGATTCCTCGGCGTTGTCTTGGGGCCCACACCCACCAGAGATCATGGCGAAAATAACGATGGGGAATAACAGGGAGGAGTTTTTCATTTCTATCTAGGGGTTTAAACAAAGGAAAGTTGTACAAGCAATAACGGATGATAAGGATTCCACAAACCTAACCAGTTGATGCCATCTGTAGAAATGGAACCCTTCCCACTTTCAATCATTCATTGGTATTTTTCTGATAGTGTGAATACGGTCATTTTCCACTTTGGGCAAGCGGATGAAAATTGGCATGTTCTTCCAGCAGTCTCTGGGACTCCACATGGGTGTAAATTTGCGTGGTTCCCACATCGGCATGGCCCAACATTTCCTGAACAGCACGAACATCTGCCCCACCCACCAATAAATGAGTAGCAAAGGAATGCCGCAATCCGTGAGGTGTCAGGTTTTTCTCAATTCCTGCCCGTCTTGTATAATCCTTAACCAGTACCCAGATCATTTTTCTTGAAATCGGGGTTCCCCTTTTGCTCAGAAACAATTCTCCACCCGATCTATCCTTGACCAGTTCGGGCCTGCCACCATGCAAATAATTGCGGATTGCCACCACTGCCTGTTTTCCAACTGGCACGATCCGTTCCTTTGCACCCTTGCCCAAAATCCGGGCAAATCCATCATCCAGATCCACCGCATTGACCAACACAGTTGATACCTCTGATACACGCAGACCGCTTCCATACATCAATTCAAAAATTGCCCGGTCTCTTTTCCCAAGTGGTGTGTTCAGGTCCGGTGCACCCAGAAAGCGTTCCATCTCCTCAATACTCAATGCATGGGGAAGAAACCTGCCCTTTTTCGGATTGGTTACTAATTCAGTAAAATCATTTTCCAGTTTTCCCTCGCTCACTAAATAACGGGCGAGCATACGCAGAGCCGATAATTTTCGGGCAAGACTGGCCACCGCATACCCGTCTATCGTCAAGGATGAGATCCAGAAAGATACTTGTTCAAGCGTGATACTATGCCAATTAGATGAACCATTCTGCTCCAGGAAGCAGGCACATTGAATGAGATCCGCCTCATAGGATTGCACCGTGTTTTTGGACAGTCCGCGCTCCAATTGTACCCATGCCAAAAAAGCACTGATTTCAGGCTCATAACCAGGCGGAGGAACTAGCGGTTCATCCCCGCGTTTTCGTCCCGTTACTTCCGTTTTGGATCCCATAATCCTTGATCCAACCTTTTATTCCTCCGGAGTGGGCACCGGGGAAAGTTGACCGGCAAATAGTTTGCGGTAAATCCGGTTAATTGGGGTTTTCATCCGGCTAACCATATATTGTTCCTGCCTCAGGGCACCATAACCATAGCGGTAACTTGCGGCCAACCGAGGATAGTTGAACATGTCCACACTCTCCAACATTCCCTTGAGGCGTTTAAGATAAAGCATGCCCACTTCAATATTTGTCTCCCATTGAAAGGCAGTCCGGTAATGGAGCTTGGTAACATCCGACCAAGCTGGTTCCGTCAGTTGCATCATACCCTTGGCGATGGAGGTTTCCGCATTGGCATTTAGGCTGCTCTCGGCATGACAAATCGCATAGACAAAACTGGGCTCCAATCCCAGTTCTGGGGCTTCCTTTTTTATCTTTGCCCAGACTTTTTTCTCATCAATAAAATTTGCACCTGGATCAAAATATTTGCACCCTCCTAATAGGCACAGAATACCAAGTGTCCAAGAACTGAAAACCGATCTCCCTGCCACCCATTTCACATTGTATACTCAAGCATTTGAGCGGAGTGGGGGCAAGGAAGTTTCCCTCAAATCAAGTAAAAATCAATGCCAGAAAACCAAGAAAAAAGATCATGCAAAACAGGGCAGTCCATCCAACAGGATGCACACCAAGTGCGGTACGTTTGGCAAAATTAACTTCTCTTTTTTGTCCATCATCCAACAAACCGAATTTGCAAAATGATGGGTACAGGATCTTCATCGTATAAACATGCCCCTTTTTCAAAAACAAACATACCCGACCGGTCAAACCTCCAACAAAAAAGGCATGGGCACGGTCATTGAGTCCATTCCAGAATTCTTCCCCGCTCGCCAGGAAACCACGGCCCATCTTTCGGTAGATCCAATCAATGTCCAAATTGATGGAAGGAAGTTCGGGTGGGTATTTCCCCCACAAATTTAACAAGGTAAAGGCAAGGGCAGAAAAGAGTAAAATCTCCAACTGGGTGATCACATGAGTGGCATCATAGGGATGATATCCTGCCGCCCCATGGGGAAGCAGTTCGTAAAGCCACTGTGGATTACATCCCAAAAAGATACAAAGAAAGGAGGAGATCCCCATGGCGATGAGCATGTTAAGAGGTGCCTCCTTGGGACGTTTTCCAGAGTCATGGGCAAAAAAGGCAAAGAATGGAATCTTGATCCCCGCATGGTGAAAGACCCCAGCGGAGGCGAAGAGTAGGCACAACCAAACTAGCAAATGTCCATTCTTGGCTGCTTCCGTTATGATGATCGATTTGCTCACAAATCCACTAAAGAGAGGGAAAGCAGAAATGGATGCCGCCCCCACGATACAAAAACCAGTTGTCCAGGGCATGGTCTTATACAGTCCTCCAAGGTGGGACCCACGAATCTCGCCCGTGCGAAAAAGCACCGCCCCCATACTCATGAATAATAAGCCCTTGTAAATTACATGGGTGAATGCATGTGCGATTGCCCCGTCTATGGCGAGATCGGTACCGATACCAATGCCTACGACCATGAAGCCAATCTGGTTGATCTTACTGTAGCACAGGACCCGGCGCAGATCGTTTTCAATCACTGCATAAAAGATGGGAAACATCGCCATCAATCCACCAATTGTGATCAGGACTTCAGCACCGGGAAATAATCGGGCTAGCATACAGACTGCACACTTGGTGGTAAACGCACATAACCAGACCGGACCGGAATGGGTAGCTTCGGCATATCCATCCTTTAACCAAACATGTAACCCTGGAAAGGCGGCCTTGATCCCTATGGCCAAAAGAATGAGCAAGGAACCAGTATCGCCCGCTTCCAAGGCCATGGTCAGGGGAGCGAGGGAAAGAGCCTCCGGTCCTTGTCCATGGTAACGGATAAGAATGCCAGCCAATAAAAGAAGTCCGGAAGCAACATGAAAGAAAAGATAACGAAAGCCTGCTTCCTCCGCCTGTTTGGTTCTTCTTCCCCAAATCTGAAAAACAGAGGTGATGGCCAATCCTTCCCACCACAAAAACAAGGAAAGCATGTCTCCGGCAAAGGCCACTCCCACTGCCGTTGCCGCGTAGAAGAGAGACATGGAAACCTGCCAAGGATCGCGCAAATGAAAGGAGTAGATACCGGCAACCAGAGCGGCAATGTGGAAAAGATATCCGAACAATTTGGCCTGCTGATCAACCACCACGCCGAGCATCTCATACCCAAATAGATGAATAGTGGATGTTGTTCCCACTTCGAGACTGGCCACAAAGCCTAGACCAAACAACGGGGAAAGAATCAAAATGACCGACGCAAATCTACCCCGGAGAAATGCAGCTGCCAATCCCCCGACCAGCAATGCAGTCGCAGGATGTGTCCCAAGCTCAAATGTGGATGCCAGCACACTCATCTTATTTCTCCCAGTAGTCCTCCTCCCGCATCAGGATATTTTTCCCCTTCCATCCGCGCATCAGTTTGGAAACATAGACCAGCCCAACACAGGCAAGAAACCCGTAGAGCCCATAAAAGGCAGGCAGGGTCTCAATCCTGTGCAAGCTAGCCTCTTCCCCAAGAGCAGCATGCTTGTGCCAACCCAAGCTAAAGATCAAATCAGCCAAGATGATCAAGGCACACAAGCCGTAAAACAAACGAATGATCTTTCGGACATTTTTAGGGCTATCCAACCAGCGGGGAGATTCCTTGGATTTACGGGGTCTTGGATTCGCACTCATTGTAAAAATTCTTGGTTCATGGCTGCAGTCCGACCATTTGTAAGAGAACATCCGACCAGAAAAACAGAAAGAAGCAACCAACCGCGGTGAGCAACAGGGGCACAACACAGGGCCAGGGTGCCTCTTTAAAAGATGGATCTTTTTCGGTTTCCGATGTTCGGAAAAATGCCGTTACCGCAACCGGCAGGAGATAGAATACATTGAGTAATGAACTAACGAGCAGAACGACCACTACCCAGATCGCATCCCGGTCCAGTGCTCCGAGGGCAAGGTACCACTTACTGATAAAACCACCCAACGGAGGCAACCCGATGACGCTCAATGAACCAATCATGAAGGCTCCCATGGTCAGGGGCATTTTTCGACCCAGTCCGCGCAATTCACTGACATATTTTTTCCCGGTTGCCACGAAAATAGCACCGGCACAGAAGAACAATGTGATCTTACCACAAGCATGCATGGCAATATGAAGCACCGCCCCGCCCTGCCCACGGTCTGTGGCAATAGCAGCACCAAGCACCACATACCCCAACTGTCCGATCGTGGAAAACGCCAGGCGTCTTTTCAAGTTATCCTGGGAAAGTGCGATCAGAGAAGAAATGATAATGGTGGCAGAGGCCACAACCATAGTCCATTCCTCTCCGCCCATACCGGCCAGCACATCAGCCCCAAATACATCGGCGTATACCCGGTACACACAGAAAACACCCACTTTTACCACCGCCACCGCATGCAAAAGAGCAGAAACTGGAGTCGGTGCCACCATTGCTCCTGGAAGCCAAGAATGAAAGGGCATAAGCCCAGCCTTGGCAAACCCAAAGGTAAAGAGGAAGAGCAATACAATCTGAGTGGTCTGTCCAAAGTGCCCGACCTTTCCAACATCATCAATAAAGTCCATGGTCAGGTGACCACCGTCCAGCCACACATAACACCAACTCAGGGCAGGCAGGAGTAAACAAAGCGAGGTAAAGAGCAAATAACCAAGGTAAGTCCGACCACCCGTGCGTGCCTCTTTGTCCTGCATATGAGTAACCAAGGGAAAGGTAGAGACGGAAAGCATTTCGTAAAAGAAATAGATGGTCAAAAGATTGGCCGAAAAGGCCACTCCAATGGTGGCGGATAAAGAAAGGGCAAAAAAGGAATAGAATCGGGTCTGGGCATGCTCATGCAGGCCACGCATGTATCCAACTGAATAGAGGGTTGTGGCGATCCAGAGAATCGATGCGACACAAGCAAAGAGCAGTCCCGGACCATCCACCCGTAGTAACATTGGAACATAAGAAAAGATCTGCCAAATGTGAAACTCCACAATCGCACCAGCAAGAATCACAGGAACTAACGAAAGAACCACAGCCGCCTGAACCGATGCAGCAATAAATGTAAAGAGTTCGCGGAGGTTTGGTCGTTTTTCTCCCGCCCACATAATACCAACCATTCCCACCCACGGTGCCAGCAGGGCAACTAGTGGCCGGATATCCTCAACGATCACTGGGGTACTCATTTGTAACTCACTCCAGTTGGAAGATCGTAGGCACGAAGGAATACTTCGATCTGGTCGACCACCTCCTGGTTGTATACTCCAACAATTATTACGATAGATGCGGCGATTAATAGAGGAATAAGCATGCTCAGAGGAGCCTCATCAAAACGGGTTTGTTCATTGGTCAGACCTAAGTCACCATGACCTTTGCCCAAGTTTTTCCCGCTTTCATCGACCGCCAGATGGATGCGTTCGATCAGGCGAAAAAAGAGGACCACCATCACCATGGTGGAAAACATCAGGGTGACCATATATTCCCACCTTTCCGAAACCATACCCCCAGTGATCAGGTACCACTTGCTGAAGAATCCGCAGGTTGGTGGCAGACCGATGATGGAAAACCCACCCACAAAAAAGCCAATCATGGTCAGGGGCATGCGGGCGAACAGTCCACGAAGTCCATCAAAATGTGTGGTCCTGCACTTTTCCAAAATTATGCCAGCACCCAAAAAGAGGCACAAGGTCATACAGGCATCACTGATCACATGAAAGATCGACCCGATCAGTCCGTAATAGTTGTAGATCCATACCCCCCCTACCATGTATCCAACCTCGGCCACGATCAGATAGGCTAACATTTTTTTAATTTCCCGCTGGGCCAAAGCCATAACCGCAGCACATACAATTGCCAGCACCACCAGCCAGGGAAGAACTTCAGTCCAGCAGGTTGATTCAAAAGAAAATTCCACCCCAAACACCGTAAGAACCATACGGATCATTACATAAATCATCACCTTGGTTACCAGGGGAGCAAGCAAACAGGAAGAGGTGGTGGGTGCATGACAATAGGCATTGGGCAACCAGGCATGGAAGGGAAAGAAGGCCATCTTGATCAGGATACCCAGCAGCACCAAAACAAAGGCAACCTGCATCGCAGGAGAATCATACATGTTTTGTGATTCAATCACTTCTCGAATGCCCACCATATTCAAGGTGCCGGTTTTTAAATAAAGGTATCCGACACCAAGCAGGTAGAGCGATGCTCCAATGGTCCCCAGGATGATGTAATTAAAAGTGGCTGCTGCGGCCCGGTTGGAACCCAGTGCGATCAGTCCGTAACCAGTCAATGCAGCCACCTCGATAAGAACATAGAGATTAAAAGCATCTCCAGTAAGGGCAATTCCCGCAAGCCCGGCAATCTGAAGAAGAAAAAGTCCGTAATACAAGGGTTCCTTGCCGGGTGTTTCCCTTTGGACTGGCACCTTGGAGTATAAAGTAACAATCAATCCAACCCCAGTGACTACCAAAGTGATCAAGGCACCAAGGAGATCGGCCCGAAATTCTATCCCCACGCCCCGGGGAAAAAGATCCAAGGTCCAACCACCCAGAATATAGGACACTTCATGAGCAGGGGACTCAATTGCTTGAATCAGAGTACGAACCGATGCCCAAACCGAAGCGATCATGGAAAGGACGGAGACGGGGTAGCAAATTTTCTTCGACCATGCACCAGCTAAGGCACAGACAACCGCACCGAACAGAGGAAACAAAACAATCCAAACAATATGGTCGTTCATCGGGGCTTATCCTCCCTTGGTCTACGGGGCTTTCGGGGCCGTCCAGTTGGTTTATTCTGCCCCTTTTCGCTCTTCTTTTCCGTTTTCGGAGACGGTTCGGCCTTTAGGTTTCTCACCCCAGAGCGAGTGCTCCTTTTGGGCTTAGGCCTGTCTGTTTTTCTTTTTTCAAACGATTCAGTCCTATTTGATTGAGCAGCGACTGGCTTTTTTCTGGCGGGGCTTATCCTTCTTGATCTTTGTCTATTTGCTCCGGTAGAACTTCGGGCATCTTCCCGTTCCAGTTTTTCCAGAAGTTCGTCCTCCTCAGCCGTTCCATAAGCCCGGTAAATGCGCAGGCAGACCGAAAGGGCCAGCCCAAGGGTGGCCACTCCCACTACGATTGCCGTGAGCATCAACACATGAGGCAAGGGATTGGTATAACCCGTAACATGGGAGGCATCCAGAACTTGGGGGGATTGCACAAGAATGGACCCATTTGATTCCGAGCTCAAATGCGTGCCATGAGGATCATGCTCCGGCAAATAGATCGGAATGGTCGCCCCCTCTTTTACCCCAATCGAGACATAGAACAAAATAATCGCAGTCTGAAAGATGGACATCCCAATCAATTTTTTGATCAGGTTATTCTTGGCAATCATGGCCCAGAGTCCAATAAGCAGGAGAACGACATAGATAAAATAATTCAGTCGCTCGACCAGCAATTGATTGAAGATGGATGCGTCCTCGAACATTTGTTTACCAAATCAATATTTTACAGTCCGTCCTCCATCCGTCCGTCTGTGGAAAGGCTCGCATAAAGGGCAAACATGATTGCCGTCACCGTGAACCCGACCCCAATTTCCACTCCTAGCATCGCATGATAACGGGCCATTTCCGGACTTACGGGAAATATCTTGGCAAGATGGGCGTAATCCAAAAATTCTCCTCCCAGGACCATGGAAAGCAAACCAATCCCCGCATAAATTACAATTCCAATTGCAGCGACGGCGAAACAACGCTCAATCGAAAACCGTGAGAGTGCGGTTTTTAGATCCCACGCAAGCGCAATCAGGATGAAACTTGCCCCCATGGCCACCCCTCCCTGAAAGCCACCACCGGGACTGACATGTCCATGGGCCAGCACATAAAAGGCGAAGATTTGAATGACTGGAACGATCAGCCTGACCGTATTGGTAACGATTAAGTCAGGCTCAAAATCGACCACAAATTCCCGGTCTCGAGTTCGACGGGTTGGACCTCCTCGAAGAATGGAAACCACCGCCAAGCCGGCAATAAATACCACCACGGTTTCAAACATGGTATCAAACCCCCGGTAATCGGCAAGCACCGCAGTGACCATATTGGGCACTTCGGTATCGACTCCGGTATTCGCAATAAAGTGAGAGGATACCGGTGAGGAAGAAGCGGGAGCATGAGGATTTCCCCAAGTGGGAAAGTCCTGAACCGCCCAGGCCAGAAGCAATCCGATCGAAAACACGAGGATGAAAGCAAGCCGTTTCATCAGTCCTTTGCCTTTCTTTTTAAATTAAAAATCGTGGCAATCAGAACCACCGTGCTCACCCCAGCACCCACCGTTGCCTCGGTAAAGGCAACATCGACCGCTCCCATTTCTGCCCATAACAAACACATCAAAAAACTGTAAATCGCAAAGACCACCGCAGACACAACCAGGTCCCGTACCCAGAGCGACAGGATCGCCACCACCACCAGCAGGCTCAGGATCAAGGTATTGAACAGTTCCAGTCCCATGCTTTATTTAGAACGAGGTTTACGGGACCGTTGGCGGAGCTTTTGTAAATCTTTTTCCCCGAGGGGCATTTCATCATCCTCAAACGCAGCCCGCATCAAGGCGTGCGAACTGGTGGGCGTGGTAATAAAGATAAACAGAACAATTCCCAGAATTTTTAGCAGTAACAACCAACTCCCTGCTGAAAAGTCCTCCATCATTACCAGCCCAAACCCACCGAGCATGAGCATGGTGGACAAAGTATCCCCTTTTCCGGCTGCGTGCATACGGGTATAAAAGTCAGGAAAACGGACCATACCCACCGCAGTGCCCAGAAAAAAGATCAGTCCCAAAATTCCCATGCCCATTCCGATTGTATGTACCAAAAACCAACCCGGACTGGTGACCGGTTCATTCAATTCCACAGAAGCCAACAACTCGATCATGCTTTGACCCTCTTTGTTGCTTTAGCCCTTGGCTTTTCCATCTCCTGCAAAGGGACGGTTCGGTTGAAATAGCGGGACACCACAATCGCACCCACAAAATTGAGCAATGCATAGGCAATGGCAAAATCGACAAACATATCCACCCGCTCGAACAAGGTGCCTATAATTACCAAAATGACTGCGGTCTTGGTCCCGATTACATTTACTCCCAGAATCCGGTCAAATCCGGTCGGACCCATAATGATCCGGTAAAGAATAGGAATCATCAGGACAAGCAGGGATGCTCCCATAATAATGGCAAACCATTCCTTCATCGCTTTTTCCTTTTGGGGCTTAAGGTTTCGGGTTCGAAAACTTCCGCAACTTTTTGTTCGATCGCACCTTCCAGCAGATCATCCTCCAGGAACTGGCTCATGGTGTGCACATGGAAAACATCCCCCCGGATCAGCATGGTAATGGTGCCCGGGGTCAGGGTGATAGAATTAGCAAAGACAAACTTGGCAAAATCGGTTTTAAGCTTGGTTTTGATGGTTACGATGCGGGGAGCCACTTCCTCATACCCTTTTGGGGTCATAGCCAGTTTGAAGACATGCAAATTGGCTTTTACAATTTCAATGGTGAGCCAGGGAATATACTGCAAAAAGGCTCCTGCCTCCCGCATGCGCTCATCCCAGTTTTTCTTACGATCATGAAAAAGAAAGTCGTGAGATATCCAGGTAACAAACAAACTGCTGATTACTCCGAGTCCCAAGTGAAAGGCATCAAACTTTCCGGAAAAAACGACCCAGTTTGCCAGAAGCAGGAAAAATATAATTATGGGATACACAACGATGTAGACTCAGTTCAAACCCATCTAGTTAAAAAAACAATTCCGCCCTAGGGCAACCTAGATCGGTTTTTTTCCAAGAGATTGACTTTTTATTGGGATAATTTCTCAACTTGATTCGTATCAATTTGAACATAGATTATTTGCATGCTTGTACTTTTATCGCCTGCTAAAACTCTTGATTTTGAAAGTCCCACACCTACCCAGATTTGCACCAAGCCTGACTTTCTTGATCTTTCTGAGGACTTAACCAAAGGACTCTCAGAACTCAGTACTGAAGAGCTCGGTCGCCTGATGGGGCTCAGTCCAAAATTAGCCCAGCTTAATTATGATAGGTTTCAAACATGGTCGAAAGAGCATAGGGAAAATACTTCAAAGCAAGCAATTACCGCTTTCAAGGGGGATGTGTATGAAGGTCTAAAGGCATGGAATTTCAACCAAGGTGATTTTGAATATGCTCAAAAGAATCTTCGAATTTTATCTGGTCTTTATGGCATATTAAAGCCCCTGGACCTGATCCAACCATATCGCTTGGAAATGGGTACGGTCTACGCAAATCCTGCAGGAAAAGACCTTTATGCTTTCTGGGGTGATAAGCTGGCCAACTCAATCAAAAAGGACTTGGCCCTCTCCAAGTCTAAAACGATTCTAAATTTAGCTTCCCTGGAATACTCCAAGGCGGCCCAGCTCAAAAAAGTAGATGCCAATATTATTTCTCCTGCATTTAAGGACGAAAAAAATGGAAAATTTAAAATGATCAGTTTCTACGCCAAGAGAGCCAGAGGACTCATGACAAATTTCATAATCACCAACAAGATTGAAAGTGAAAATGATATAAAAGAATTCTCTATGGATGGCTACTCGTACTCGATCAAAGATTCATCAGCAAATGAACCTGTCTTCTTACGAAGCGAAAAAGCGAGAAATGCTGCCTAAATTACTTTTTTTCCCGCTTCTTTTCTGATACCGCCGAATTCTTTAGCCTAGAAGCAACTGATTTTCTCTGCATGTCCCGATAGTAAGAAACATTTCCCCTTCTTTTACTTGATCCCTTCCCCGACTTCCCTCCCCTGCGTCCCATTTGGGCAGCCGCTTGGTTAATGGGAACTTTTGGTTTTCCCACCATCCTTATCGGTTCATTCGGTTAAAGATTTCCAGCACCCGACTCAAACGATCATTCGATTTTTCCATAATTGAAAGAATCCGGTTGGCTCGTTCCTCCTTGGTTTCATCCTTTACCAACGGAATAAACAGTCCTCTTTCCAGGTTATATTCGTCCTCCATTTTTACCTTTCTATCGACTTCTAATGCTAAATTTTTCCCATTTTTTTGATCCACATCCATTCGTTCATTATTTGCACAAGCGTTTGTGCAAAACAAGATCAAAAAAAAAAAGTTATTCACGAGGATTTTTTGGGGTGATTTCAGGAAAAATGAGCAAGAAGATGGTCACTCAGTTCGTCTAATCCATCTCCCAAAATGGCAGAAATAGGAAAGATCTGCCGGTCAGGAAAACGGGCGCGGAATTTTTCCAAATTTTCCTGACCATTCTCTTCATCAATTTTGTTTCCAACGATAATAAACTCTTTTTGGAACAATTTTTCATCGTAATCCTGCAACTCTTTTTGAAGATGAAGAAAATCATCTACTGGGCTTCTCCCGTCCGCACCTGCTAAATCGAGCAGGAAAAGAATCAATCGACAACGTTCAATGTGACGAAGAAACCGGTGCCCAAGACCACGGTTCTCTGCCGCTCCTTCAATCAAACCGGGAACATCTGCCATAGTGACTGTCTTAAAATCATCGGGATAATCAATAACCCCCACCGTAGGAACGAGAGTGGTGAAAGGATAGGCATCTATCTTGGGCCTGGCATTGGACAATACATTGAGCAGGGTGGATTTGCCGGCATTGGGAAATCCCACCAATCCAACATCGGCAATGGTTTTTAAAGTAAAGACATACTCCCCCTCCATCCCTGGTTTTCCTTCGGTAAACTGCCTCGGGGTTTGATTAATCGAAGATTTAAAAGTGGCATTTCCTCGCCCCCCTTTCCCACCCTCCAGTAAGAGGATTTCCTGTTCATGCTCGAGTAATTCACAAATGATTTCTCCAGAATCTAAATCACGAACTTCTGTACCTAAGGGAACCTTTAAAATGCAGGGATCCCCTCCCCTCCCATTTTGATCACTGCCCCGGCCAGGTTCTCCATTTTTTGCCTTCCACTGTTTTTTAAAATGAAAGGTCCTCAGATCGGAAACATTTTCATCTGCCCGAAGAACAACCTCACCGCCCTTACCCCCGTTTCCCCCATTTGGCCCGCCCTTGGGCATATATTTCTGCCTAAGAAAGGACATACAACCGTCCCCTCCTTTGCCTGCTTTCAGCATAACTTTTGTCTCGTCGAAAAACATACCGGATACTTGTACTAAGTTGGAAAGATGAATTTATAAGATAATCGAGAAAAATAAACAATCGAACAAACGCAAGAAAGCCCCCAAATGTAGGGGGCTTTCTGTGAGATAAATTTTAAAACTGGAAAGATTAATACCGGTAATGCTCGGGCTTGTAAGGACCTTCAACCGGCACACCAATGTAATCTGCTTGTTCCGATGATAGCTTGGTTAGCTTGGCTCCCAGTTTGTCAAGATGCAGCCTAGCGACTTCCTCATCCAACTCCTTGCTCAGGCGGGTAACACCAATCTTGCGGTCAGGGTTGTTACGAATATCGATCTGGGCAATCGTTTGGTTGGTGAAACTGTTGGACATAACAAAGCTGGGATGACCAGTTGCACATCCCAAGTTTATCAAACGACCTTCGGCTAACAAGTATATACTGCGTCCGTCCGCGAAAGTAAAGCGACTTACCGGTCCGCCCGGTACACTGTCCTCTTTGATAATTTCTTTCGTCACACCAGGCATCTTTTCGAGTTCTGCCACCTGAATTTCATTATCAAAGTGCCCAATATTACAGACAATGGCTTGGTCTTTCATTTGGCTCATGTGCTCAGCAGTGATAATGTCCTTGTTGCCAGTTGTGGTCACAAAAATGTCAGCGGTTGCCAAAGCATCTTCCACCGTGGTTACCTGAAATCCGGCCATACATGCCTGCAAAGCACAAATAGGATCAACCTCTGAAACCATTACGCGGGCCTTCTCGTTGAAGAGAGAATCGGCAGAACCTTTACCAACATCGCCAAATCCGCAAACCATCGCAACTTTGCCGGAAATCATCACATCCATGGCTCGTTTGATACCGTCCACCAAGGAGTGACGGCATCCGTAGTTGTTATCAAATTTAGATTTCGTGACGGAATCATTTACATTGATAGCCTGAAAAAGAAGCTTACCGTCTTCTTCCATTTGAATAAGACGATGCACACCAGTCGTGGTTTCTTCTGATACACCAACAACACCCTCAGCAACTTTTCCCCAATGACCCGGTTTCTCGGCGAGTGTCTTCTTTAGAAGGTTTTTGATTACTTGTTCTTCGTGGTTCCCAGAAGGAGTGTTTACCCAATCCGAACCGTTCTCCAATTCAACCCCTTTATGAATGAGCAAAGTTGCATCCCCACCATCATCCACAATTTGATCGGGGCCTGACCCGTCTGGCCATGTCAGCGCATTCCATGTACAATCCCAGTAATCCTCTAGGGTCTCACCCTTCCATGCAAAGACAGGAATTCCTGCGGCAGCAATAGCAGCAGCGGCATGATCCTGCGTGGAGAATATATTGCACGAGCACCAGCGTACATCTGCACCAAGTTCGACTAAGGTTTCGATGAGCACGGCAGTTTGAATAGTCATGTGCAAAGAACCCATGATCTTTACTCCAGCCAAGGGTTTGGTAGGTCCATATTTAGCACGGGTTGCCATCAACCCAGGCATCTCATGCTCGGCAATGGAAATTTCTTTGCGGCCAAACTCAGCAAGTGTAATGTCAGCAACTTTATAGTCTAGGGTAGCGGGTACGGTTGTTTCTGTCATAATAGTCATGGTTATAGAACGGACAATAGAGTGATTTGGATGATTATTTTTAGAATAAATTATCTGGCAGCTTCGCGAAGATCGCTGGCCAGACTGGTATCTTCCCAGGGTAATCCAGTTTTACCAAAATGTCCGTAATGAGTGGTTTCCCGATAAATGGGGCGAAGTAAATTTAATTGGGACACAATATCAGCGGGCTTAAAGGAAAATACTTCCCGGACCGCTTTTTCAATTTTTGCCTCTTCGGTTTTTTCCGTGCCAAAACAATCGAGCGTGATACTCGTTGGTTCAGGGTGCCCGATGGCATAGGCGAGCTGAATTTCTGCCCGATCAGCTAAACCTGCAGACACCACATTCTTCGCCACCCAGCGGCACATATAAGCAGCCGAGCGATCCACTTTACTGGGATCTTTACCGGAAAAAGCACCGCCACCGTGCCTGCCCCAACCACCGTAGGTATCGACGATGATCTTTCTGCCAGTGAGACCAGAGTCTCCCTGAGGTCCGCCAATCACAAAACGACCAGTCGGATTAATGAGGTATTCGGTGTCAGAAGATAAAAGATTCTGTGGCAAGGAAGGCTTGATCACCTCCTCAGTGATAAAGTCACGGATGGTCTCGTTGGAGACATCCGAGGCATGTTGCGTAGAAACAACCACATTTTTAATACCGACCATTTTTCCTTGCTCATAATGCAAAGCGACTTGAGATTTGCAGTCGGGTCGCAACCATGGAGCTTGCACTCCCTCATGCCTAATCTC
>JAYNJW010000022.1:0-29925 GCA_038110535.1 Opitutia bacterium
CTTCGGCGGCTCCGAGGGGAAGTCCCAAATGCCCTGAACTACAGGCGTGAATTGCATCGATTGCCAAGCCGCGCGCTTGATCGGCAGCTTGCTGGAGGATTTCTTGGTTTTGCATATCTTTGAATAAAACTTCGAATTAAAAAAGAAGTACATTACGAGTCTGCCCGACATTGGCGAGCAATTCTTGCCCCTCATCATAAACGGGCAGCCCCGGGAAGAGGTCTATTCCTGATAAATAATATCTGTGGAGGTCAGTTCGACCAAGTTTTCTCCTGGGGCAACTTCCACTTCCTTGGACCAAATGGTCACAACATCGGTTTCTTCATCTTTATCAATACCGATCACAAAATATTTGTCATCAGGTGAAACATTTTCCATGGATGCCTGACCATAGGGATCAGTCCGGGCACGACCCACTTTAGCGGACAACAGGATGGACTTCACTCCAAGGGCAATTTCAGGGTTATGGGAAACATTTTTTTCCGCCTTGGCCCAAAGCTCAGCAACCGAACCTATCTCCCCAGCCACGGCAGGGTCTGAGCTTAGATCCTTGAGTAATTCTTTAAGGTCTTGGGTGGTCAAATAAATCTCAGATGCTTGGGCAGGCTTCAATGTGCCATCCCTTGACGGCTTGCGTGCTTTTAGCTTAAGAACAGTAGGGCCATCAATATGTAAACTTTCGGGATTTTTTGGAGAAAATGCGGAAGGTGATGGTGGAAGAAATGAACTATCACTTGGTAAACTTGTTGAACGATCGTTGTGTTGCAGGGCAAGATTTGCAGAACTAAACAAACCCTCTTTGCTTCGATTGAAAGATTCAGACTTCAGTACCTTCTGGACCTCTGGAGATTCATTCAGAAGACTGATTACAGGATGATCCGCATATTCGTCCTTGAGCAAACTATCGATGATTTCCTTGGAATTAACGGGCGGGGTATATCGTTTTCTCCCCTCTTCCAAAAATGCTTTCAATTGATCATCTGAGGGCAATGGACTGAAACTGTGGGGCACGAGCAACAGCGACGTATCAAACAATTGCTTTTCCCGTTCGGATATATTTAGTTCGCCCGCCTCTGCAGTTAACTGTCGGGGTTGTTCAGAAGCAGCGTGGGAATGAAAGGTATAAACGGGACGCATGCCTGGATTGTTTGCCAATTCTTCGAGTGAATAAAACATCTTCAAGGATGAATCCATTCGCTCAAAAATTGATACTGCTTTGGGAAAAAGTAAAGGTGTAGAGGATGGAATTCGGCAAATCTCTACAATTTTCCCCCCACTCAAGTGATCCATCCTAAACGGTGCTTGAACCATGGTAGAAGAGTATCGATCGTCTAGATTTTCCCCCGCAAAAAGGACCGTTTGAAATGTCAAACAGATTAGGCTGATGGTTGTTCGGAAATTGGGCATATTCCTAAGGGTACCTATAACTTAGAAAATTTCTTATGGTGTTGTAAAGATTTTCTTCTTGAAAGCATTCTCATTAAGGAATTTTTTGATAGATTGCACAAATTCAGTATGTCTCGTCGCATATTTGCTTATGTTCCTATTCAGCCTTTTTAAATTTAGTCCCTAAACAATTACCAATGAGTGAAGAAAATAGTGAAGAATTCATGATCGAGGCCAAGGGCCTATCAAAATATTATGGTGATTTCATCGCCGTGGAAGATCTCAACTTTTCCATCCGCAAAGGCGAAGTCGTTGCCTTTCTCGGTCCCAATGGTGCGGGCAAGAGTACCACGATGAAAATGCTCACCGGATATTTGGCACCTTCCGCAGGAACTGCCAAAGTATGTGGTTTAGAGGTAGCGAACAACCGGTCTTTGGTGGCCAATCGAATTGGATACCTTCCGGAAAATGGTCCACTCTACGAAGAAATGACACCGATTGCATTGCTTAATTTTTTTGGCGATGCCCGGAGCATGAGTCCTTCCACCAAGCAAGACCGGATTGCTCAAGTCATTGAACAGTGCGCGATCCAGACCGTCCTTAGCAAACCGATTGGTAAACTCTCCCGCGGATTCCGCCAGCGCGTGGGCATGGCGAATGTTCTTTTGCACGAGCCCGATGTTTTGATTATGGACGAACCTACCGCGGGGCTGGATCCTAACCAGGTATTGGAAGTGCGCAAAACCATCAAAGGTCTTGGTAAAACCATCCTTCTTTCCACTCACATACTACAAGAAGTTCCAGAAGTTGCGGATCGGATTATTCTTATCAACAACGGTCGCCTCATCTTTGAAGGTACTCCCGACGAATTAAGGGAAGAATCTTCCCTTGATGCATGGTTCAACAAACAAACTTTAGCCGCTTAAATTATTTCGACGAATTTCTCATGAACATCCAAGCCGTTCTCGCCGTATTTAAACGCAACCTTGCTGCCTATTTTGGAAGTCCCAGCGGATATGTCTTTATCTGTGCCTTTCTTCTAGCCAGTGGACTGGCTGCTTTTTGGCCCCAGGAGTTTTTTGATTCCAATCTAGCCAACCTAGATCAGTTAAACCGTTTTCTACCCCACATTCTACTTGGTTTCATCCCTGCGATCACCATGAGCATTTGGGCGGATGAAAGACGCCAAGGAACGGATGAGCTTCTCCTCACCCTGCCGGGCAGCGATTTTGATGTGGTAATCGGAAAATATCTGGGTGCCGTAGCTATTTTCTCAATTTCTTTGTTCATTTCCTTGTTTGCGAATTATTTTGTGCTCTTCCAACTGGGAAATCCCGATTTCGGTTTATTAGTATCCACTTACATCGGCTATTGGTTTGTGGGGCTTAGCATGATTGCAATTGGTATGGTTGCCTCCTTCCTCACCTCTAATCTAACCGTAGCTTTCGTTTTGGGAGTGGCATTTAATTCTCCTCTTGCCCTAATCCCAGACTCTGAATGGGCCATTGCCACTAACTTTCTCGATTTCAGCCGGGGAATTATCAGCACATCCGGAATCTTCTTTTTCGTGGGGTTGGCCATTGCGATGCTCTACCTTTCTTCTATTTTGATCGGTCGCAGGCACTGGGTGGGCAGTCCTTTGGGTAAATCCAAATACTCCCATTTTACATTACGGGTCCTCGCAACAATAGTTACTGCCTTTGCTCTGACTCAATATTTCCGTAACCATGATGTGGTCAGGATTGATGCGACTGCTGAGCAATTGAGCAGTCTTTCCGAAGGTTCGATCGATTTGCTCGGCAAACTGCAAAGTCCAGTGGAGATAGATGCATTTATTTCTCCTTCCGATTCCATGCCTGAACAATATGTGCAGACGCGGATCAACCTGCTCACCGCTTTGCGTGAGATCGATCGGGAAACTAAATTAGTATCGGTCAATATCCATGTAATCACCCCTGAGGACAACGCATCTGCCACTGCAGAAAAATATGGGGTGGAAAACCAAAATGGCGTGACCCCTCCCCTCTTTGTCATGGAAGGCGGTCGGATGATGCCCTGGCAAAAAGATTTGTACATGGGTGTGGTCTGCAAGGGCGACAACGGCCAGCAAACCATCCCTTTTCTCTACAAAGGATTGCCAGTTGAATATGAGATCGTTCGCACCATCAACGCAGTTAGTGGATCCCAAAAGAAAAAGACCCTCGGTGTGTTTGCCACCGATGCACCGGTTCTGGGAACCGCAGGTATGGGTATCATGGGATTCAATCTTGGAGGTGGCACCCCTGCATGGGAATTTTTCAATGAATTAAACAAGCAATACGATGTGCAGGAAGTCACGGGTGGGCAGATCTCCCCGGAAGATTACGATGCCTTGGTAGTGGTACAGCCCAGCACTCTTGATAATGAGAAAATGGACGATCTGGTCGCTGCGATCAAAGCTGGTATTCCCACAGCCATTTTTGAAGATCCTCTTCCCCTGATTCAAGGAAGTGTTACCGGCACTTATGAACCTCGACGAAACAACAATAGTGGTCCGGAGGGGGGCAGTGCTCCCGAAAAGGGTGATTTGAACAAACTCTGGGATTTATTGCAGGTGAATTTCAACCTAGATCCCTTGGAAAGATTACAAAAAATTCAATCCGAACTAGCCATTCTTAAGCAGAATGCCAGCCGGAGTTTGGCACCTGCCCGTGGCCGTTTTCCCGAAATTGGCACCTTCTTCACTAATTTAGAAAATTTGATCAAGAAAGCATCGGAATACGAGGCACGGTTGAAGTCCAATGCCTCCCTCTCTCAAAATGACTGGAACAGTTTAAAGCTAACCTCTTTACGCAGTGCGTTCGATCAAATGGATAGCAGTCACCCCATCCGAAACTTTGTGGAGCAGAAACTTCTTTCTGACCTCGATACCAAATTGGGAGGACTTCAGGAAAGAATACTACGCGACCCCTACAACCCATTCCCAAAGATTCCTCGCTCTGAAAATTTTCCGGATGAATTCGTCTATGTGGGAGGTTTGTCGAACTCATTCCATACCGCACCCATCACCTCTGAATTACAGTATTGCTTGTTCACCTGCCCAGGCACGCTCTATCCGAGGGCTTCGAGCAGTCTGGAATTCCAGCCCTTGCTCCGTACCCGAGGAGGTGCCCTTGCCGGCACAACCAGCCTGGAAACATTCTGGACAGGAGGCGTATTCGGCACACCCCGAAGGTTCAACCCAGATCGTACCCGCTATGAGGGTTCTGGTGCCCAGGAGGTCATTGCTGCTGCCATATCCGGCACATTGAAAGACGGCAACCAGACCAACCAGATCAAGGTAGTTTTGGTGGCAGATGTGGACTTGCTGGCCGATCCTTTCTTTAATATTCGCAGCCGGGGTCCCGAGTCGGACTTTCCTCTTGATGTGGACAATGTTACTCTATCCCTCAACCTGATTGATCACTTATCCGGAGAAGACAGCCTGCTTGACATTCGTAACCGCAGAAGATTGCACCGCACCTTAGAAGAATTCGAACGCAGTATTGAAGAAGCTCGTGAAATTGCATCCCGTACTATTCAGGAAGCCGAAAGCTCCATCCAGGCGATTCTGCAGGACGAGAACCGCAAACTCAACGAAGCCTTGGCCGAAGTACAGAACAGCCAAGGATCCATGACCCAGGGACAGTTCATGCAAGTCTTACAGACCGAAGCTGCAAAATTGCAAAAAAACCTGGCCAAACGAGAGCGCGAACTCCGTCAATCGACCAATGTCGCAATTAAAAATGCCGAGAGGAAACGGGATCGCGAGATCAGGGAAAAACAAAGAAGCATACAAAGACTCTCGGTCTTTGTTCCTCCCCTGCCCTTACTGCTAATTGCTATTTTTGTCTTTTACAAAAAACGCGGTGCAGAAATCCAGGGTGCGGTTGACTCCCGGGTACGCTCCTGAGGATTTTCAAATTACTCATTTTAAAACTTTCGAGATCACTTCAAAATGAACGAAAATAAAAAGACCATCACCTTTCTTGCCGCTGCTATTGTTGCGGTTGCAATCACTACCTTCACCTCACCCACCAAGCGGGACCCTTCCGCTAAGCCAAATCTTATGGGTCAGTCCTTATTTGAATCTTTTGATCCACGATCCGTAACCGGGATTGAAATTATTGAAGTGGACGAAGAAGACATTCAGTCCAAATCGATTGAGGTTACCCAGACAGACAAGGGATGGTTCATCCGTAGGCCTGGCAAAGCGGACTACCCTGCCAATGCGGACAACCAGTTAAAAGATGTGGCCAGTATTCTCTTTGATCTCCGGATCATTGATCAGGCTGGTGAAGGAGCTGGCGAGCACTCAAAATTTGGTGTGCTCGATCCCTCAAAGGCAGATGCGACTGAATCAGGCATCGGAAGATTAATCCACCTTAAGAATAATTCGGGCTCCAATCTCGCCAGCCTCATTATCGGAGAGGAAGTGGAGGGACTTTCTGGTACTTACTTTGTTCGCAAACCAGAGCAAAATGCTGTCTTCCGGGTTGAGGTACGCAATGCCCGCGATGTTTCCTCAAAATTCGTGGACTGGGTCGAAAAAGACTTTCTCGACTTAGATAAATGGAAGATAAGGCAGGTTACGCTAGACAACTATGATGTCAATCTTGCCCTCGGTCAAATTAACCGCATAAACGATCCTTTTGTGCTCAATTTCGCAGATTCTAAATGGAGTCTCGCTGGCACTCCCCTCAAAGAAAATGAGGAGCTCGATAAAGAGGTCCTCGATGCGCTTAAAGATGCCCTGGATGACCTCGAAATCATTGATGTGGAAAGAAAACCTGATATCTTGGTGAAGAATCTTGAGCAAGGCAGTGAATTTTTCAGTAATCTCAGGGATGCCAACAACCAGGCGGTTGTTCAGTCCCTCCAGCAAAAGGGCTTCTACACCATCGCTGCCAAAGATGCCGCCGGACAAACTGTACCCAAAGTTGTATCCAACAAAGGAGAAGTGCTTGTGGGTATGGAAAGTGGTGTTGAATATGTTTTACGTTTCGGAGAAATCTATCGCGGACCTGAGGATGATGAGAATTCAACCGGAGACAGTCGCTACATCTATGCGTTTGCTCAGGTAAATGAATCCCTACTCACACCACCTGATCTTGAGCAGATTCCTTCTCCCGAAGTAGCCAAAGGACCTGAAGGTGAGAAAGGACCTATTGCAAAGCCTGGCTCCCCGCCTGCCTTAACCCCTCCAACTGCCCCTCCCGGCATTACTCCCCCACCTCCACCAGCCGAGGCCAAAGTCAAAAAGGTAAGCATTGCGAATGACATTAATTCTTCTGCCCAACAGGATGCGGAGATAGCCAAAAAGAAAGCGGAAAAGGACGGGGAAATTGCACGCATTAATGCATCGAATGCCCGCAAGCAAAAGGAGTACAACGACAAGGTGGCCAAGGCCCGCCAGCGTGCCAGTGAACTGAACCGGGACCTGGCTGGTTGGTACTATGTGATCTCAAATGATGTTTATGAAAAGATCAGACTCGAACGTTCATCCTTTGTTAAAAATAAAGATAACCCGGAGGTAGTGCTTCCTGATGAGGTATCTGCATCCCATATCCTCATATCCTTCAAAGGTGCTGACCGCGCAGACTCCAAAATTACCCGCAACAAGAAAGCCGCGAAGATGGAAGCTGACAGAATCCGTGGTTTGATTGTGGATCAGGGGAAAGACTTTGCAGAGATGGCCAAAAAGCACTCTGACGGTCCATCCGGACCTAAAGGTGGAGATCTTGGCAGCTTTAAATTTGAAGTCATGGCCAAGCCATTCTCCGAGGCTGCTTTTGCCCTTGAGGTAAATGAAGTTTCTGAAGTGGTTGAGACCGGATTCGGGTTTCATGTGATCAAGAGAACAAAGTAGATATTTGAAACCCTTTTTGGCTTTGAGCAGATAGCCAATTTCCATAGTATGCGGGATGACATTGTCTTTTCGCTCCAATAAAAATTCTGGCATTTGGGATCGTATTCGGTCCGATGATGCCACCCGGTTGCGCCTAAAGTACGATGCTTACTACCATATTTTTGAGGAGCAAAACGGAACCCGCGTTAAAAAAGACGGAAAAGAATATGTCATGCTCTCCAGCAATGATTATCTTGGCCTATCGAATCATCCCAAGATTAAAGAAGCTGGTATTACAGCCTTACAAAAATGGGGAAGTAGTACCACTGGAGCTAGGCTTGCCAATGGTGGCAGAATTTTTCACCGTGAACTTGAAGAAGATCTAGCTGATTTTATCGGTAAAGAAGCATGCCATGTTTTTTCTGCGGGATATCTGGCTTGTGCCTCTGCCATTACCGGTTTCATTAATCGCAAGGACATCATTTTTGCCGATAAAAACCTGCACTCCTCCCTATGGAGTGGTATCCAATTAAGCGGGGCCACCTGTGAACGTTTTGCCCATAATCACCCGGAACATCTTCGCGAACTTCTTTCCGCAGAAAATCCTTCCACCAATAAGGTCATCGTATTGGAGGGAATTTATTCCATGGAAGGTCATATCGCCCGGCTTCCACAGTTGGTTGAAATTGCTCAGGAATTTAATGCCTTTTTGGTGCTGGATGATGCTCATGGTGTTGGAGTACTAGGAGATTTAGGAAAAGGAACAGCTAATCATTTTGGTCTAACCGAGGAGGTTGATGTCATTTGTGGAAGTTTCTCAAAGTCGTTTTCCGGCACGGGCGGTTTTGTGGCTTCCTCAGAAGATGCAATTGAGTACATGCGAAGTCATTCAAAACAGACTATTTTTTCAGCCGCCCTCTCCCCTAGTGCCACGGTCTGTGCCCATGCCGCTTTAAAAATTCTTCGTTCTGAACCCGAACACCGGGCAAGACTAGAAAAAAACTTATCCCGATACCGAAACTTACTCCATGAGTTACGACTCGATACATGGGAGAGCGAATCTCCAGCTGTTCCAATCGTTCTAGGCAAAAAGGAGAAGGTCTATTACTTTTGGAAAGCACTGCTTGAAAAAGGAGTTTATGCAATCATTTCCATTGCCCCAGGAGTGCCCCCTGGAAAAGATCTTATCCGTACCGCAATTTCTGCGGCTCATACAGAGAACGATTTAGACATTATTGAGGAAGCAATTCGCTATGCGGCAACCAAGATATAAGGAGCCAAACTCTCAGTCTTACAAAACTAAATAAGGGAAAGTTTTCGAATTCGGGTAAGGATCAAAAAAGCATCTAGGTATTTTATTAAATTGGTGCCGAGAGGTTTGAAAAGAGGTCGGAAGAGATAGGTACGAGCATGCAGATAGCAATCCTGCACCGATTCATGCTTACGTATTTCATTTCCCCATTTTTTCATTAGCAGTTCAAAGTTCTCTTCATTTCTGTCTTTGCGTCCGGTAGTCGCACCTTTGACATGATCAATGACGCTATCGTGGGCAACATAATGCGAGTACCCCTTCCTATTTAAACGGATGCAGAGATCCATATCCTCACAACCATTTACAAACTCTTCATCGAAACCACCGCAGTCCCAAAAAAGATCTTTCCTGATCAGGCAACAAGCTGCGGTAACCGCACTCCATTTGCGCACTTGTCCCTTAAAAGATCGATGGAAAAAACCTTGTCCATAATGCCGTGGATTTCCCAAAGGCGAAAAAACCACACCCATATGATCATACCTTTTGGTCCCGTATCGTTTCTGAACATTACCGACAAATCCAACTTTGGATTTATTTTCCAGAATTTCGACCATAGGATTGAGCCAGTCCCCTCTGACGAAAGCATCGTTGTTGAGAAAAAGTAAGTACTCACCCCGGGCCTCTCGTGCCAACCAATTATTATTTTTGGCAAAGCCATGACTGCATTCCCGGTGAAAAATCCGATACGGTGGGGATAGGCTGTCTAGGTATTTTGCCGTACCATCCTCACTCCCATCATTCGCCATTAGGACTTCGTACGATCTGGAATTCCCTAAAGTCTGCTCGAGACAACCTATGCATTTTCGCGTCAGTTCAATCTGATCCCGGACACTTATGAGGATACTAACTTTTGGATTCATCAGACTTTCACTCAAATAAAGATTTTAATTTTTGACAATTAACTTTGGCAGAAAAGCATGTATTTGCTCGCAGGACTGCAGATTTTCGGATCTGGACAAAGTTTTGGGGTGACCGATAAAATTTAACGAGTAAATTTACCCATTCTGCGGAGTTGTATGGGTCCAAGGAAAAACCGGACTCTTGATCAACAAAGGCTTCGGAACTTCCTGCACGATTGGAAGCAAGGACCAGTAACCCATGAGACATGGCCTCTGCAATGACATTGGGTATCCCATCCCGATCTCCATTGGATGAGATAATTCCCGTGAAAAGAAGAGCGTCACTAGAAAGATAAAATTCATCAATCTTACTTTCGTCTACATGACCAAGCATTATGACCTCTTTTTTAAGTCCGAGCAGCTTGGTTTTTCGCCTGATTTCGCTTTCCAACCGCCCCCCCCCGATAATTGTCAATTGGAAGGGAATTTTTTTGTTCTTCAGCCTTTGCAGAATATGAAGTAGCAAAAAATATCCTTTTTTTTCAACCAATCGACCAATGCTCAGCAGAGCGAGTTTGCCAGCTTGTACTGGTTGAAAATTCTCGCGGAGACTGATTTTCTCTATGCTTCGGTAAATAAGGACAAGTTGATTTGTTTGTGCCCCAAGTAAACTCAATCTGTGAGCAGTTGACTGGGAAGATGTGCGCACGGTTCGAGCATATCTTAATTTGAGGGGTAACAGCCAATCTCCCCGGTGACGGAAGACATCATAAGCATGGGCACCCATCGAAAAAGGAAGATCAACTAACTTATGAATACCAAGTGCCGCAGTTGCCGGCATAGTGGCCCATACCGCATGCAGTCTGGAATAATTTTCCGCTTGAAAACTCTTTGCACGGGCCAATGCAAAAGCTAACCCAAGAAAAGTTTCGTTCCAATTTTGTAAGCCAGGACACGAGGATCCCCACAAATATCCAAGGATCAATTTGAAGACTTCCGGCTTTTTCCAAGCCCAATAAGGTATCCAGAAAACCAGGTTTGTTATACCAATCAGAGGAAAAAGATTAACCTTTAGACCATTCCATTTTTTGCTTCCTCGCCACAGGGAGAATAGTTCTGGCACAAGCCCCAGCTTAGAAAGTTGCCTGAGCTCACGCCGAACAAAGGTCTCAGTTGGACGTGGAAAGGTGGCATAAAGAAAGGCTACTTTGCTCACCTTTATTGGGGTTCAATTTTGAAATACTAGCCGAAGCTAATAATTTCAATTCTCCTGCGAAGAAATGGAGCTTTGCACGAGTTCAGACGCTCCATTGAGCGAGGATTTGCCGGAGTCGTCTTGCGTATCTGTTGATCCGTCTATCAGGGGATAAAAATCAAAAGCCAGTTTGATTTCTCCAGCATGAGCGGTCTTCTGAGCACCTACAAGAATTTCCCCACTAAAACAGGCCAAAGGATGACGAACCCGTTCCACTTTTACAGTCATAGATAGCACATCGCCTGGTTTACAAACTCTCCGGCATTTGATTCCATCACATGCGGTGAAAAAAATGGTGCTTGGGTCGACTTTGCGGGACAATCCAGCATGGGATCCTTGTAACAAGAAAAAGACACACATCTGACCCAGTGCCTCGATCATGATTGAGGCGGGAAATACAGGTTGATCTTTGAAATGGCCCTGAAGGAAATATTCATTACCCGTGATCTTGTAATCTCCGCGGGCTTGTTCACCATCAATGGTTACATCCTCAAGAAATAAGAAGGGTTCTCGATGAGGCATCAATGATGCCACCTCCTCAATTCGATAAGTTTTGGACCGGGCTGGCATCTCAATTCCCTGCACTTTAGCATCTAAGTATTGTTTGACATCCCCAATGGTACGAAGATCCCTAAGCTCTTCATTATCAATACTTATTTGCAAGGCTTGCTCAACCAGCATGACAATCTCAAGCATAGTTAAGGAGTCCAAGCCTAAATCTTCGTACAAACGAAATGAATCATCCGCTTCTTTGAATATATCTCGCTGTTCAGGCTCAAGGTGACGATCAATGACCCCAAGTACAATACTCTCGATTTGTTTCAAGTCCTTAGTCTTCCTAAATGCAATCGCCGCCTCCAAGGTATCAGGAGAACACCTTTTTAAAAGTTCAGCTAATTCTTCTTCAACATTTTTGTGATCAATATCACTCATGATTGAATGTAAATTGGGATGAGATTGTCATTTTATTCACCGACCTGTAGAAAATTTTAGATTAATTATGAACAATAGGCAACCAGCGAGCAAACCAAAACCTGTCATTCTTACCTGTGCCCAACCCACGGGGAAATTAACCTTGGGCAATTACTTGGGTGCGGTACGAAATTGGTCGAATATGCTCGATGATTACCATTGTTTTTTTGGTATAGTAGATTTGCATGCAATTACGGTTGCTCCCAAACCTGCTGATCTGAGGCAAAATGTTTATTCGTGTATCGCCCAGTATGTTGCCTGCGGTCTGGATCCAGAAAAATGCCATCAATTTGTACAATCCCATGTTATCGGGCATACCGAATTGGCTTGGATTCTCACCTGTATGACCCCGATTGGAGAGTTGCAGAGAATGACCCAGTTTAAAGACAAAGCAGCCAACCTCGGTTTCCAGGTAGTAGAAGACAGTTCCTCCGGAGATGTAAAATTCACCCACCAAGGAATGCGTGCTCAGGCATCTATTAATACCGGCATCCTTTGCTACCCTGTCCTTATGGCTGCAGATATCCTGCTCTACAATGCCGACCTAGTTCCAGTCGGAGACGATCAGCGCCAGCATTTAGAACTATGCCGTGATTTGGCTGGGCGTTTTAATCAAAAATATTCCGAAACCTTTGCCATCCCGGAACCCTTCATTCCTCAAACAGGAGCCCGCATTATGTCGTTGGTCGATCCGACAAAAAAAATGTCTAAGTCTGATACTAATGAGCGAGCTACCATTTTTGTCCTCGACGAACCGGAACAAATTAAAAAGAAAATCGGATCGGCAGTGACTGACTCAGGTGCTGAGATAAAGGCCGCTCCCGACAAAGCCGGAGTTACCAATTTGCTCACGATTCATTCCTCCTTATCCGGTCAATCCGTTGAAAGTTTGCAAACCCACTTCCAGGGCAAGGGATATGGTGAATTAAAATCTGAGGTCATTGAATTATTGGTCGAATCTCTCCGCTCTGTCCGGGAATCCTACAAAGAATTAATCAAGGATAAAAACTATCTCGATAGCGTGCTTAAGTCGGGTGCGGAGAGTGCCCAAAAAAGAGCCTTTAAAATTTTATCCAAAGTGAAGAGAAAGATCGGCCTTCCTGAATTGCAAAGAGATTAACTGAGCAATTGCAAATTTTTCGCTTGGTTTTCCGGTAAAAAAACAACATTACATTTTTAGGGAAATTGGTTGATGGATTACGATCAAGACAACGATAGCCGGGGATTGAGCAAAGGTCCTTTTTATGGAGCATCCGCTTTTATTTTTGTGGTCCTTGCCCTCTTTGCTTCTGTTGCTTTGAAGGAGGAAGGCATGCTTGGACCCTGGCAAATTGCCACCTGTCTGCTGGGAACTGGATTGATCGCAGTTCTCCTTTTTCTCCCTCATTTTCTCGAGGGTATCACCGAGCAACTTGAAGAATCATTCAATCAGCAAGATTCCGATTTACCAGGCAAGGCATTGTTCGAACTCAAAGAAATGCGCACTGAACTTGATGCCCTCGCCTTAAAGCTGGATAAGATACCAACTATAGTTAACAAAATTGTTTCCGATTCCTTGCTAAGTGATTCCGAGCCAAATTCTTCTGGAATTATCGAGCGGTTGAACCAATTAGAAAATGATCTCCGGTCTAGACTCGATCGTATCGAAGAGACAGCGACAAATCCCCCTCCCCTGCTCGAGCCTGATCCATCTTTGGATAACCTATCCAGAGATGTTAAATCAATCCATGAACACATCAATTCACTCAGTAAAAAATTAGCTTCATTCCCACCACTATCAGAAAAAGAACATTGGACAGAGGAAGCCGAATCCCCAGGATCGGACCAATCCGAAAGCGAGAAAAATGTTTGGCCTGAACCAGAACCGCCAGAAAACTTAGCGGAGAAGACAGAGTACGAAGAGGAACCTCTTCCTCGTGAAGCAGAATCCTTTTCCGAAGAAGTCCCTGAAATCCCGGTAGGAAATGAGGCACAAGAGGATGTAAACGAGGGGACTATACTCGAGGACGAAAGCCTCGATAACGATCCCCCCAAAGACGCCATAGAACTTGGCGAAGACAAAGATTCCATCACTCACAAATCGGAGATTCCTGAAGATTCTGTCAGTTCGCCAGCAGAAAATCATCAACCTATCGAACAGGAACAAAATCCGGAACAAGTCCCCGAGGAGTTGGCTTTAGGACTTCCTGACCCCCAAGAGACCTTGCGCAAAGTGGATGCACTCCTTGCGGGGGAAGAAGTTGCACCCAAGACTGGCAAAGAAGATAACCCAAAAGACAAAATTGACAAAAATGGCACCACCACTGTTGTGGCAAATGTGATGATTGGAATTGGTAATAAGCCCTACTTGCGGGGCGAAGGTCCTGGGCTTAGCTGGGATGAAGGGGTATCAATGAATTTTATTGAGATTGGCAAGTGGGCTTGGTCTCCTCCCCGAAAAAATGCTTCCCTGACCGTACAGGTATATCGCAACGATCAAGATCCTGATAAGAGTGGTAAGGTGGAGGTAAAGCCAGGGCAAAAACTGGAAATAACCCCGGATTTTTCTTAAAAAAGAGGAGACGGGTAATCCCCGTGGTAAATCATTTTCTCAATCGACTCAACCACCAGGGGTTTGTCCTCCTGGTAGGTCACACCCATCCATTGACAACTTGCCAATTTTACCTCAAAAACTGCCGTTCCAGTGGCAATCCAATGATCAACCGCAGTAGGCAAATAATACTCATCCGTTGCCAGATCGGATGAACTCTCAAAAAACTCAATCATGCCATCTTTAAGGGCAGAAAAAACGGAGGCAGAAAAGGCCCATACATTCATGGACACGACTTCTTCTCCGGAAAGTTTATCAAATAAACCAGCAGAATTCTTGCCGGTAATCCCATGGTCAGTCTTGCAAATAGCTGACCATTCCTCGACCTTGCTTAGTTTACCCTCATTAATTTGACAGATTCCCCGACTGACTGATCCATGATCCGAAAGGGTTTGGCCTAACTGAAATCCGATTATGGATCCGGTAATCACATTCTTTTTTTCAGGCAAGGAGTCCGCCTGGAAAATGGCATCGATCAGGGCGGTAAAAGTAGCCGAACCATAAAAATCATCGGCGTTAATTACCGCAAATGATCGACCTTCCAAGGCATGGCGGGCACACCAAACAGCATGCCCCGTCCCCCAGGGCTTCTCTCTTTCTCCCGAAAAGTGAAGTTCTGCAGGCAAATCATCAACTTCCTGGAAGGCATAGGCAACCTCTATCCTGCCTGCATATTTCTGAGCAATCTGCTGAATAAAGATCTCATGCATTTCTTCACGAATCAAAAATACCACCCTCGAAAAACCCGCTTTCCACGCATCATAAAGTGAATAATCCATCAGGGTTTCACCATGGGGACCAACTGGGTCAACTTGTTTTAATCCACCATAGCGACTACCCATGCCGGCAGCAAGTACGAGTAATGAGGGTGCGTTTCGATCAGAAGTCATTTCGTAATGCAAAGGATAAATATTCGAGTATTTGTGTAGTGGTAACCGCCTCCTGACCATGCTGTCTGGCGAGGACTTCCGCAGCCCGTCCGTGCCAAAGTGCCCCAAGGGCTGCACAATCCGCTAACGACCTTCCACCCCGGGCCATTAGGGATCCAATAATTCCACTGAGAAGATCTCCACTCCCACCCCGAGCCAACAAGGAACTTCCTGAAAAGAGATGCAGAATTGTGCCACCTGAAAGAATTTGCGGGTGCGGTCCTTTGCGTAAAATCACCCCGGGAAAAGAGGAAAGAAAGTTCTCCAGGCTTCGTTTGCCGGACAGTCGGTCAAGCTCGCCCGCATGGGGAGTAAGCACAAGACGATTTAAATCCTGGATTGAATCGATAATTTCAGTCCTCAAACCATCGGCGTCTACAAGAAGGGGTTTGGGAAAAAGTTTGCATGTCTCCCGTGTGAAAGCATGAGCCTCTTCTTCAGACCCGATACCCGGCCCAACAACCAAAGCGTCCGCCCGTTCCAAAAATTGTCTCACTTTTCCCAACCCCTCCAGGGCAAGCCCGCCCTTGGGGGTTTCGGGCATGGGCACCCACATCGCTTCCGGGCAGGCGGAAACAAAGGACGCATGCAAGGACTCCGGCACACAACAGGTAAGCAATCCGACTCCCGCCCTCAAGGCACCCTGGGCACACATCAAGGCCGCACCACCCAAATCTCTCGATCCCGCAACCATCAGTAAATGCCCGAAATCACGCTTATCACAATCAACCGGCCGTAATTTCCGCAACTGGGCAAGAGCAGAGGACCGGAGAACTTTTTCAGACTCCGGAAAATTTTTAATTTCCGAACCATTAAAAAAACCAAGATCAAGATACCGTAATCGGCCAACCCATCGTTGGTTGCAATTTTTCACCACCGGCACTTTGACTATTCCTGTACAGTAGGTGAAATCTGCCCGGAAAGGTTCTGCATCCTCAATGGAGGACTCAGAAATCCCACTAGGTAAATCGATGGAGACACGGACAGATGCACAGTCTGCTTGATTCAACAACTTTATCCATTCGCCCAAGGGACTTTTCAATCCTGGCCTGCTCTGCATTCCCAACAAGCCATCGATCAATAAATCAAATCCACCACCTTTGGTTGCTTCGGCCAAGATCCCAGGCAATTGTTTTCCGTCCACCTCTTTGACCACCGGTAAAATTTCTAACCTCTTCGATGCAAAATCAATCAACTCCTCGAATGCCCTCTGGGTTAAGGGTCGGCATTCCTCCTTGCTAGCCCATTGCCAAATTGTCGCTCGGGCCGTGGGAATTGTCCGTAAAAAACGCCGGGTTGCAATGAGGGCATCCGCACCATTGTGCCCCTTGCCCACGAGCACCATTAACCTCGGACGATGAGGAATGGTGCGCAGTTCACGCATATCCCGGAGAGCAGAATCCGCAACTGCTTCTCCGGCCTGTGTCATCACATCCCACTGTAGTTTTTCATCGCCATTGAAGTACTCTTCCTCCCAAGCATGAGCCTGGGAAAGGGCCAAAATGGGATCATGGGGCAAGGCATGCATTACTTGATCAAAACAACTACCGCAGAAGCAATCTCATTAAGATGGGAAAGACTGAGCAGTGCCGTGGATGCCTTTCTGTTTACAAGGGCAGATTTTCCATGGTCGGAAAAACGGGCAACTGGCTGACCGCTCTTTTCCTTGGCCACCTCCATGTCCAGCCATCCAAACTCTTTTCCAATTCCCGTGCCGAGGGCTTTTGCAACAGCTTCCTTCGCGGCAAAACGGGCGGCAAGACAGGGAGCAGGATCCGATCTTTCCATGCAAAATATTTGCTCCTTTTTCGTAAAAACCTTGGCCAGAAAGTTTTCTCCATGACGCTCGATCGATTCGCGTATCCTGGATACCTCAATCTGATCGATTCCAACACCCACCACATTGGTTCCCTGGGGAATTTCTGGTAGATTCATCAGGAATTGAGCAATCGGCGCATGGTAGACACCGCTTCGGAAAATCCGTAATGGAGAGATCGGCAAATAATGCTGTGACCTATGTTAAACTCGGTCACCCGGTCCAATTTCTTTGCCCCTTCCACATTTTCATAATTTATTCCATGACCGGCATTGACTTGAAGTCCTAAGGAAAGTCCAATTTCCATACCTTCTTTGAGGATATATAGTTCATGGTCACGCTTTTGGGCATTTGGCCATGCCCTCGCAAAACTGCCCGTGTGTAATTCAACCCATGGAGAACCTATCCTAACGGATGCTTCCAATTGAGAGGGATCTGGATCAATAAACATACTGGTTGGAATATTCCTTTGGGTAAATTCATCCACCGCCTCCTTTGCCTGGACTAAATTTCTGACTACATCCAAACCTCCCTCCGTAGTCACCTCCAACCGGTTTTCCGGGACCAGGCAGACACTATCTGGGTTGAGGGAGAGCGCAAGTTCGACCATTTTTTCGGACAGGGAAACCTCGAGGTTCAACCGCGTTTTTTTGCGCTCCAAATACCTTTGCACATCCTCGACCTGCACATGCCGCCGGTCTTCACGCACATGCATGGTAATACCATCAGCACCAGCATCCTCAGCCATCCAAGCCATCGAAGCAGGATCTGGCTCAACGAATCCACCAAATGTGTTGGGCTCGTCCCGGTACCTTGCCTGCCGCAAAGTAGCCACATGATCAACATTCACTCCAAGCAAAATCATCTCAATAGATCTTAGGCTCTTTTAAACCAAACTCAATCGGGTTTGCACAATAGTTCCGACCTTTTCTTTATCCTTAGGGATAAGCAAATTCCGAACAAAACGAGGACGATGTTGATTTGTTGGGCCATATTTTTGTAAAGCTTCAAGATGGGCAGATGTGCCATAGCCTTTGTTCGAAGAAAATCCATAATCGGGAAAGGAATTATCCAACTCCCTCATTTTTCGATCGCGGGAGACCTTAGCTAGCAATGAGGCCATAGCCACGGCCAACGAAAGTGTATCCCCCTTGACTAATCCGTGGTGGGAAAAAATGAGGCGTTTTAATGGCTTACCATCCACCAGTACCCGCCATTTGGTTTTTTCTTCAACCTCGCTGGCAAACAAATCCGGGTAATATGATCTGGCTGGTTTCCACATTCCCTGGCTTAGGTCAGATGCCCTTTGCATGGCTCTTTGCATGGCTAAACATGTCGCACCAACAATGTTGTGCTCTTCAATTTCTTCCACGGAAGCCGATGCCGTCGCCCCAAATAACTTGCTCCCTTCCATGGCTTTTTGGATTGAATGAAATAATTTCTCCCTCGTTGCTTCGTCAAATTGTTTGGAATCGTTTATTTTTTCCACCCCTTTGCGATTATTCGCCAACATAAAAAATTCAGTTGGCAAAATGACACAGCCTGCCACCACCGGTCCAGCTAGGCATCCACGCCCCGCCTCGTCCACTCCGACTATACCAGAGATGCCCCTGGCAAGCTTACGATCATGAGTCCATCGAGGGTTGGCCATTACTTTCTTCCCCATTTGGGGTTCCATACTTTTTTTACGGGTGGTGGCTTGCCCATTGCTTCATAGGCGGTTTTAAAATGAAGTTTGCAAAATTCTGCCATTTTTTGCTCTCCTATCTGTTCAAATAATTCCATCGCTGCCTGCTTGGCCTGAGTGCCCGACCCTTTGGGCAAGGAACGACCAGCCAACCCCTCCAGCTTTTTCATCTGTTCAAGCCAGGTAGCACGAGCGATTATGGATGCAGCTGCCACTACTGGATCATCCTCTGCCTTGGTTCTCATTTGTAAATCGAAGGAGTCGCTCTTTACATATTGCTGCACTAATGGCTGCTTGGAGAATTGATCAAGCAATCCCCATTTTGGCTGCCTAACTTCCAGTGCATCGAGGAGCGATCGGCCATGCAACCAGGCAAGTAATTTGTTTAAGTTCTGACCAAATTTTTCATACAATTCATTGTATTTCAACATACCGGTGTAAGCAGTTCTCACCACCACGCCCTTGGTTTCCTTGATAAGTTTGGCCATTTTTAGGATGGCTCCATCGGTTATGGTTTTACTGTCCCGTATGCCCGACTCCATCCATTTCCTGACCATTTCGCCATCAGCCACAACACAAGCAGAAACCACGGGGCCAAATAAATCCCCCTTTCCGCTCTCGTCCAATCCTGCATGTGGCTCGAACCACTCTGGGTTATTCACCTCCTCATAACCCAGTAAAAATTCACCGGTTATTTCCGGCTCCAATATATTGCTGACAAAATCTTCTGTCTTTGCTCCCTGCACCACCAATTTTCCACTCTCATAGGCAACCACCTTGACCCCATCACCGTCAAAGGCATGCCTCGCGTAGGGAACTTCACGACTGGACCAACCACGTCTGCTCAAAGTAGTGCCGAGCCTGTCCATCTGCTCCGAACTCAGCTTAAGAGTGTATGAGGTTTTCTTTTTGGGCGGTTTCTCTCCTGTAGTATCTGCTGGTCTTGCCATTTCTCACCTATCCATGTGAAAGAGATGTAAAAAACGCAATCGTCAAGGATGGAAAATTTACCAAAATCTTCATGGATCAAGTCTGATCATAAAAGATCAGCCTATCAAATTGCCTTACTTGCATGGTATGATCAAAACATGCGTGAGCTCCCATGGCGCGAAAATCCATCACTTTACAAAACTGTGATCTCAGAATTTATGCTGCAACAAACCCGGGTAGCCACGGTTCTTCCCTACTTTCAAAAGTGGATTACTCAATTTCCTGATTTTGTTAGCCTTAGTCAGGCGAGCGAAGAGAAGGTAATGAAGGCCTGGGAAGGTTTGGGCTACTATTCGCGTGCTCGCAATCTTCAACGCCTGGCCAAAATTGCGGCTGCCTGGAAAGAACCCCCGCCGACTTTGGAGGAATGGCAAAAACTACCCGGTATTGGTCCCTACATTGCAGCCGCAGTAACCAGTATATCCCTGAATAAGCCTGAGGCCGTTTGTGATGGTAATGTGGTCAGGGTATTAAGCCGGGTTTTTGCAATTGAGGACCGTTTTAAGGATGGTGCCACCGCTCAGAAAAAAATTCGGCCCCTTGCCCAATTCCTGATCCATCAAGATCGCCCAGGAGATTATAATCAGGCAGTAATGGAATTGGGGGCAACCGTGTGCCACCGTTCATCCCCTTTGTGTTCCACCTGCCCAATTCTATCATACTGCAAATCTGGCAAGCACAAGGACTGGAATAAGTATCCTGTCATTCTTCCTAAACCCAAAAAAACCGCAACTATTCGCCGATATTGGGTGGAAAATGCTGATCAGATTATTCTCTACAATTCCCAAAAAAATCGCTTGCAGGGAGTTTTAGAATTGCCCGAAGACCTGCCAAATAATCCCGGAATATCAGAGCAGGAAACCAAGTTATTGGCCACCCGCAAACGCACCATTGGACAGGTTGAATACACGGAAGAAATTTATAAGCTCCTGAATCATCGACTTTTTCAGAAACCATTACCCAAGGGATACCAATGGATCAAGTGGTCGGAAATAAACAGGTTCACACTCTCGGGTCCACATCGAAAGTGGATCTCTGAATTGAGGTATATTAAGGATCCGCCCTAAGATAATTTATGTAGGGCAGCAGAGTAGCAACAGTTCCATACAGATAGATCTGCCATATCTCTTCGCAAAAATAGGAAAAAAACATCAAGAACATCGCACATAACAGGGTCACATAGGAAGGCCTTTTCTTGGCGTATCGGTAGTAAGCATAACCGATGGCAGAGAAAACCAGTATTCCAAAAATTTTTTCGAAACTCATCAGTTCCTAATCTGCCTGATTGTCCATGAAATTTACAAATTGTTGGATTACCCCGTCAAATGAACCGTTGGAAAAAAAGACTACGAGAGCCTTCCCCCCTGAATGATCGGCCATTTTGTCCATTAAAAACTCCCCCAGTTCATGATTGGAAGAAAACGAATGAGCCAACTTTCCCTGCCCCTCGATCAATTGAACCATTCCCTTGGTGTTAATCCTTTGGTTTTCAGGAATCCTCTCGATCCGATGGACTTGCCCAATGAGAGCATGATCAGCCAAGGAGAGGGACTGGGCAAAACGGGATTGAAAAACATTGGTCACCGCGGTGTTACTACGGGGCTCAAAACAGGCAATTATCTTTCTTCCTGGCCAGCGCGACCGCAAAGACTCAAGGGCACCCGAAATCGCGGTCGGGTGATGGGCAAAGTCAGACAATATGACAAGGTTTGGCATATCCAACAAAACCTCCTGCCGGCGCTTCACTCCCCGACACTGTGCGTAATTGATTTCTGCTGTCCCAAGAAATGGGTTTTCAGAAATTTTCTCACTGTTCTGACCAAAGGACTGAGCGAGGCAGGTAGACAGAACAGCCATTGCTAAATTCCTCGCGTTAAAAAGTCCGGGCATTCCCCAATGTATATGCCTGACCTTCTCTTCTCTCCAAACTAGATCAAACCGGCTACCCGATGCATCTTCCGAGAAATTATCGATTACCAGATCGTTCCCAGGATTTACTCCCACGGAAAAAACTTGAGTCCATGGAGTATCAGGCAGATCGCACAAGTTGGAGTCATCCCCATTTCGCAAAATGTACCCATTTGAGGGAACGATGCGTAAAAGGTGGGAAAAACTGCGGGATATATCTTCCAGGTCCCGAAAAATGTCCCCATGATCAAATTCTAAATTATTGAGTATTAAGATCCTGGGACGATAGTGGATAAATTTACTCCTTTTATCAAAAAATGCGGAGTCATATTCATCTCCTTCTATCACGAACGGTGCGGACAGATCGCCAAGATCATTACCTGCAGGTAAATCCAGAGGAACACCACCGATCAAATATCCTGGCTTGAGTCCCAATAGATGCAAAGAGTATGCGGCCAGTGCTGTGGTAGTGGTTTTTCCATGAGTGCCCGCAACCACGATCGAGGGACGCTTACCAATCAAATCCTCCCCGATTAATTGAGGCAGGGAAACAAATGGAATCTGCCGATCGATCAATAGTTTTTCCACTTGTGGATTTCCCCGCGAAACTGCGTTTCCCACCACAACCCGGTCGGGTTGCCAGTTAACCATTTCATCGATTGCAAAACCCTCGAATAGTTGAACTCCTGCTTCTGCCAAAACATCGGACATCGGTGGGTAGACATTGCTATCAGAACCCGCCACCTCGTGTCCCATTTTTTGCAACAACACCGCAACATTCCCCATTGCCGTACCGCACACCCCAATAAAAAACACCCGCATACAACTACTGAAAATAGGGCATGTCCAGAATTGGCAAAGACAAATTGCCTCGACTTCATCAATCGATTAAAGAAAACCAATAAAGAATGAACGAAGAAAACTTAAAAATTCTTATTCTTGGTAGTGGTGGCCGTGAGCATACTCTCGCCAAAATCTGTGCGGAAAGCCCCCTCGTCCAAGAGGTCTTGATTGCTCCAGGCAATGGTGGCATGGAGCAGGAATTCCGTACTCTTTGTCTTCCAGTGGATGACAACAAAAAAATAGTCCAAGCTGCCCAGACAGAAGCAATTGATCTAGTTGTGGTAGGCCCTGAAGTACCGTTATGCAACGGGGTAGTTGATGCATTAAACGAGGTGGGTATTCTCGCCTATGGCCCAGATAGTCAATGTGCCCGACTGGAGGGTAGTAAAGCATTCACCAAAGATTTTCTTGCCCGCCATAACATACCCACCGCCGAATACGGTAATTTTTCTGAAGTGGAACCGGCTATTCAATATTTGCAGTCCTGCTCCCTTCCCGTGGTGGTCAAAGCAAGCGGATTGGCAGCGGGCAAAGGAGTAATTATTTGCTCCAGTAAAGAGGAAGCGGAAACGGAGGTTCGGGAAATGCTAAGTGGGAACAGTTTCGGGGTAAGCGGAAGCGAGGTGGTGATTGAGGAATTTCTGGAGGGAGAAGAAGCATCCCTGCACCTAATCTGTTCCGGAGAAGAATATGTTACCCTACCCATGAGCCAGGATCATAAAAAAGTGGGCGAGGGAGATACTGGTCCAAATACCGGTGGGATGGGTGCATATGCCCCGACCTCATTGGTCAGTGAATCTATGCTCTCTAGCTACGAGAAATCCATCGTTCGTCCCACTTTAGCTGGATTAAAAGAAGAGGGGATGAACTTTCGGGGAACTTTGTATATTGGACTTATGCTGACCAAGACCGGGCCCAAAGTCCTCGAATTCAATGTTCGGTTCGGGGATCCCGAAACTCAGGTCATTTTACCTCTGGTTGATCAGGACCTCGTTCCCGTACTTCTTGCCTCGGCCAAAGGGGACACTCTCCCCTCCAAACTCAAAATTAAAGATGAATTTGCCATGATTGTCGTGCTCGCGAGTCAGGGTTATCCAGGTTCCTATCCAAAGGGAGAAAAGATTGTCACCCCCCTTTCCTTACCCCCGTCCACCCTTCTTATTCACGCAGGAACGATTTCTAACGAGGCGAGAGAGATTGTCTCTGCTGGTGGAAGAGTTCTGGGAGCGGTGGGAAGAGGCGAGTCTTTAAAAAAGGCGCAAGCCGCTGCTTATGCATTATGTGAATCCGTGGAATTCCCCTCCAAATATTACCGCAAAGACATTGGACATCGTGAATTTTCGCGCACCTAAACAGGTTCAATCTTGCCATTCTTCAGATGGCAGATGAAACTTGTGCCCTCCAATGGGCAAGAAGAGTCGTTTAAAGAAAGAAAAACGGGAACTTAAAAAAGTTCTATTTGTCTGCACCGCCAATGTGTGCAGGAGTCCGATGGCCGAAAAACTCTTTGCCCGAGCGGTAGATCAATCCGGCCTATCCCCAAAAATCGTCTCCTATTCCGCCGGATTATCAGCCATGGATGGGGATAAAGCTTCTCAGAACTCCCTGGATGCATGCGAGGAAATTGGGGTCGATATCTCCGATCATCGCAGTACCGGACTTACTCGGTCTGCTTTAGAAGAGGCGTCGGCTATTTTTTGTATGACCGAGTCACACCGGGCATTAATCAATATGTACTTTGAGCTGCCTCAGGGATACCCCATTTTTTTAATGCGAGAATTTCTCGATAGTGAATCCAAAGAACTTCCTGATCCATACGGGCAAGACATCGAGGTGTACCGCCAATGCCGTGACCATATGCTCGAAGCAATGCCTTCTTTGATAAACTGGGTTGAGAAAAACCTATAAGTTTTCTATTATTTACTATAACATTATGACAATCGAAACTGATTCCAATACTGCCACCCTTCCCCTCACGCTGGACGCTCGTCCGCTGTCCGAAATCGACCCGCAAATTCACCAAGCAATTGAATTGGAAAAACAGAGGCAACAAACCCACATTGAATTGATTGCTTCCGAAAACTTTACCTTGCCTGCAATTATCGAGGCGACTGGAAGTGTATTGACCAATAAATATGCCGAGGGATATCCCGCCAAGAGATATTATGGCGGTTGTGAACATGTTGATGTTGCTGAAAGTTTGGCCATTGACCGGGCTCAAAGACTTTTCGGAGCCGAACATGCCAATGTTCAACCCCATTCAGGCAGCCAAGCCAACACTGCTGTATATTTTGCCATGCTCCAACCGGGTGACAAAATTTTAACTATGAGCTTACAAGACGGAGGGCACCTGACCCATGGTCATCCCAAAAATTGTAGTGGTATGCTTTATGATGTTATCAATTATGGAGTGGATCCAGAAAATGGACAGATTGATTACGATTCGATCGAATCCTTGGCCCGGCAGGAAAAACCAAAACTGATAACTGTGGGAGCGTCTGCTTATTCTCGCACCATTGACTTTGAAAGAATGGGGCAGATTGCCCAAGCTAACGGTGCCCTGCTCCTTGCTGACATCGCTCACATTGCCGGTTTAGTCGCAGCCGGATTGCATCCATCACCTGTGCCCCATGCTGATTTTGTCACTACCACAACTCATAAAACATTACGGGGCCCCCGTGGGGGCTTGATCTTGTGCAAGGAACAATATGCCAAGGCAATTGATTCGGCTGTGTTCCCTGGGAATCAAGGTGGTCCGTTGATGCATGTGATTGCGGCCAAAGCCACTTGTTTTTTGGAAGCTGCAAAACCTGGGTTTGTCGATTATCAAAGACAAGTAAAAGCAAATGCCCACGCCATGGCTGTTGCTCTTTCTTCACTCGGATTCCATGTTGTGAGTGGTGGAACAGACAATCACTTACTCTTGTTGGATCTACGGCCTTCCCACCCTGAAATGACTGGGAAAGAAGCCCAGTTGGCTCTGGAAGGAGCAAACCTGACCCTGAATCGAAATACCGTACCGGGTGAAACCAGGAGTCCTTTCCAGACCAGTGGCTTGCGCATTGGTACTCCAGCAGTGACTTCCCGTGGAATGCAAGAACCAGAAATGGAAGCGATCGCCAGTATCATTCATGCAATTCTCCAAAACCCCGACGACGATGCTGTCTTGCAATCGCAAAGAGAGAAGTCGCTTGATCTTTGCTCTAAATTTGCATTACCTTATTGAATATTGCCTCTGAACTAACCAATTTTTGCTCATGAAAAAAAATAACGCTAATCGGAAGGGGTTTACTCTCATTGAACTTCTCGTTGTCATAACAATTATCGGAATACTGGCCGGTATCGCCATCGGTGCATTTGGTGGAATTTTTGGACAAGCAGGACAGCTTTCGGCTAAGGATAAATTGATGGATATTCATAAAGCCATTGTTCAAGCTTACAAAGGCCAGGCAAAGTTTCCCACCAATTTGGATGATCAATCACCTGCTGGATTTGCGGAATGGTTTACTAAAAAGACCCGCAATACCGAGACTTCGCTTTGGTACATTGATGAAGACGATAAAGTTCTCGAATTAGAAGAAGATGGTGCTTCTGGCAAACCAGCATCCATGACTTCGGAACTTGACCAAGACCAAAAAGATGCCATTGCCTGGATCATTGCACTGCCCACCAGTGATGATGCCAGCCCTAAGCTTGATCAAAATCTGCGCAGCGGTCCATTCCCCATCATGTGGACCCGTGGATTCAATGGTGAGGAGTGGGATGCAGACTCTCCCTGGAGCGGTGATGGAGGGCATGTTCTTTTTTCGAATGGTAAAGTTGAGTGGTATGAAAACACCAGTCCTAATGGCGAGGGAGTTTTTCTTAAGCCACCCGCTGAAGGTGCAGATGAAGATGCGGAGATAGAACAGGTCTCAGACCCAGAAGAGGCACTACCTGAAGGCTGGGAAGCAATTGGTAAATCAAACTAATTCATAAGCCCGCTGCAATTTAGCAAAAATATACGGGGCACAATTTTTTTCTCTCGCAATGGTAGGGCAAAAGTCGTCCTTCCAAACTGTGAAGAAACGATTTCCTTGGCCAGAGGTGCCTCCTCCACTGCCCTGCACGGGGATCTGATTGAACTTTTTCGATTGCCCCCCAGAAAGAAGGATAAAAAATCTTCCAAGCGTTCAGGGAAGCCCAAGCCACCCAGGTTTGAGGTACGCAAAATTGTTAAAAGAAATACAGACGAATTCTTAGGTTTTTTTAGCAAAGAACTGGGCCGACCCTTAGTCCATACTGAAAATTCTAGAATTCCCATACCATTCAAGGTGATGGGAGATGTAAGAAATGCTCAGGAACAGGATAAAGTATTGGTGAAATTTGTTCGCTGGGATCCTCCCGCTCGTATTCCAACCTGTAAGATCCTGAAGGTGCTAGGACCAAGTGACGATGCACGAACTGACCATAAAGGCATTCTTGCCAAATATGGATTGTCTCAGGTATTTCCCCGAAAGGTTGTGGAAGAAGCAAAGGCTTGCGGGGATAAAGTTTCGCCCAGGGATTGCAAAGGCAGAAAGGATTTGCGCAAAACATTCACCCTGACCATCGATCCGCTGGACGCCCGAGATTTTGACGATGCCCTCTCTTTAAAAGTTCTGGATAATGGAGACTTCGAGATAGGAGTGCACATTGCAGATGTTTCTCATTATGTAAAACGAGGTAGTGCATTAGACAACGAAGCGAAAAGACGATCAAATTCGACTTATCTTGTCGGAGAAGTTGTACCCATGCTTCCCCACCCCTTATCCAGTGGCATTTGCAGCCTGGTCGAGGGTAAGGACAGGTTGGTAAAATCTGTGATGTTTCGTTTTTCATCAAAATTTGAACTTCTGGGACATCATATTTTTGAATCCGTTATATGCAGTGACAAGAGACTGACTTACGAGCAGGCTTTGCTTTTTTTACACAAAGATGACTTAAAGGAGATCCTTGAGTCCACACCTCCGCCCAGCAGATACTCGGGCAATCCGGGAAGACCTCTTGCAGAATTAGAATCTTCCACCCTGCAAAAGATTCATCAAACCATAAAAACCTTGGGAAATGCAGCCTCCTTCTTGCGAAAAAAGAGATTGGAAAATGGCTCACTAAACCTCTCCTCTTCGGAAATTAAGATACTGGTTGATGAGATGGGACAGCCAGAAAAGATCTACCAGAACCTAGATGATGAAAGCCATCAACTGATCGAAGAATTCATGCTTTTGGCCAACCAAACCATTGCCCGTCAGGCACGAAAGAAGAGACTACCGGTCGTTTACCGGGCTCATCCAGACCCTGACCCGGAAAGCTTAGAAGAACTGAGGCATTTCCTTGCCCTATTTGGAATTTCCTGTGGAGAACTGACCAACCGAAAGGAAGTGCAAAAAATGCTTACTCAAATCAACCGGTCCCCTATCTCTCAGGTCCTGAGAATCAAGTTTCTGCGCAGCCTTCAACAAGCCTGCTACCGGGCAAGCCCAGATGGTCATTATGGATTGGCAATGAAAGATTATTTGCATTTCACCTCGCCCATCCGAAGATATGCAGACCTTGTCACACATCGGGCAGTGGAAGCATTCATCCAAAATAAATCCACACGCAACTCCTCTTCTGAATCCTTGGAAGGATTGGCTAAAAAACTATCAATGAGTGAAAGAAACAGTGTCGATGCCGAGAGAGAATCGGTCAAAGATAAACTCATCCTTTTCTATAAGCGTGACTTGGAAAAGAAAGAACCAGTCAGACATGTTGCCATTATCACAGAGATCAATCGTAAAGGATTTTTTATCGAATTGACTGAAACCTTAGCCCGAGGATTTGTTCCTACTCGTACCCTACCCCGCGAATTTGGATACCGATTAGCATCCAATGGGGCATCTCTAGTTGGCAGAAACCCAAAAAACAAACTTAAGATAGGCCAGAAAATTAATGTACAAATTGATCGAATCAACACTTTGGACAAGCAATTGGATTTTCGTTTAGCCTAATCGGGCTTGCCCCTTTCCCAAACCCTACTTATCGCTGATCCGATTTATGTCTTATTCCTTCCACAACGAACTTTCCCGAATCTGGCAAACCGCGGTTGATCTATACCGAGAGGGAAACACCAAGGCAGAAGATTTTCCGCTTGCCCAAGAATTGCCTATTCTTTCGGCTTGGGGATTAAATAAAATGGATTTGTTCGACTATGCGGAGGATTGGTGCCTTTATGATGAGCCCGATCTTATGACTTTTGTGCTTGTTCACTACGAAAGATGGAATTTCTTTGTACAGGAGCAAAAAGGTATCCTGTCACCCAAGAGACTTGATCCCAAATCCCTTCCTGCCAAAACGGAGCGTGCTTGCGGCGTTGTCTGGTTGCCTAGAATTTTGCCCAAAGCACGGGCAAAACTTCGGGGAGAATTACCCCCAGAAGTTATGTATGGCTGTGGTGGAGATCGTCAGTTTTTTCAGACCAATAACATTCATCCTGCCGAGTTCTTACGAGTAGTGAGGCAATGGGGAGACAATGACCAAGCAGTAATCGAGTGGGTGGTTAATCGTCATCATTCTTCCCGTCTCTAATTCCTATCTCATTTTTAATCTATGAAATTTGAAAAATACCACGCCCTAGGAAACGATTATCTTGTTTTTGATCCTAGAAAGCTTGCTCATTCCTTCACCGAGCAGGAAATCATACGTATTTGCCATCGGAATTTCGGACTTGGTTCGGATGGCATCTTGGTTGGGCCCTTGCCATCAGATCAGGCGGATTTCGGCCTACGTATTCTCAATCCAGACGGAAGCGAGGCTGAAAAAAGTGGGAATGGTTTACGAATATTTGCCCGCTATCTTAGGGATTCAGATCTGGTCGGGACCGATCCTTTTCGGGTGGACACTTTGGGGGGAGTAGTCACCTGTGAAGTTTCTCCGGATGCATCCCTCATATCCGTGGAGATGGGACAGGTCAGTTTTCACAGTGATTTAATCCCTATTTCGATCGAGGGCACACCCCGAGAAATTCTTAACGAACCCATTGTGCTATCTGATACGACTCTAGCATATTTTGGGGCAACCATTGGAAACCCCCATTGCGTAATTCCCGTTGATCAAGTCTCTGAATCCATGACCAGGAAATATGGTCCAGAACTGGAAAATCATACCAATTTCCCCAACCGCACGAATGTGCAATTTTTGCAGGTTCTGGATCGCAATCGAATCAAGATTGAAATTTGGGAAAGGGGAGCAGGATACACCCTTGCATCCGGGAGCAGTAGTTCTGCGGCTGGAGCGGTTGCCCGGAAAATGAATGCCTGTGACTCAGATATTACTGTAGAAATGCCTGGGGGTGAGATCGAATTGCACATAGACGAAGAATTTAATGTTTTAATGAAAGGCCCAGCCACGCGGGTGGGTCAAATGATCCTAGATGAGGAGTGTCTGCTTCCATGCTAATCATCCTTCAATCCATGTTGGGCCGACAAGATCGAACTTGCCAAAGAGGCAAGAAATTGGTTTTTTAAAAGATTTCC
>JAYNJW010000022.1:30025-32568 GCA_038110535.1 Opitutia bacterium
CCGACAAGATCGAACTTGCCAAAGAGGCAAGAAATTGGTTTTTTAAAAGATTTCCCAAAAATCATGAAAGCCACTATCCGTACCCAAGGCAGCCAATTCGTCGTAGAAAAAGGCGACAAGCTATTTGTTAACCGCTTCCCCGAAACCAAAGAGGGAGATCAAGTCAAGATCGAGGATGTCCTGATGGTTGTTGAAGACGGCAAGTCAACCTTTGGCTCTCCCACCGTCAAAGGAGCTTCGGTAACCGCTAAGATTTTGGAAAACAAGAAAGACAAAAAAGTGATCGTTTTCAAAAAGAAGCGACGCCAGGGCTACAAACGTCGCCGTGGTCATCGCCAATTATTATCGGTTATCGAGATTGAATCGATCGATCTGAAATAAGGCCTTCATTTTACCCACAAACAACATTTGAGCCATGGCACATAAAAAAGGACAAGGAACTTCGAAGAACGGACGCGATAGCAACAGCAAGCGTTTGGGAGTAAAGAAATTCGGTGGTGAATCAGTACTCGCTGGAAATATTATTCTTCGTCAACGGGGAACAAAATATCATCCTGGAAAAAATGTCGGTCTCGGCAAAGACTTTACTCTTTTTGCACTTACCCCTGGAAAAGTAGAGTTTGATAAGCCTCACCGGTTGGTGAATGTTCTTGCTGATTAATTTACTTTTCTTTTTTAAGTCGATTGTTTGGCGATAATCTCTTCGAGATTTATGGATCCAAACGATACTCATACGCCTGAGAATCCTTCTCCCAGCGAGCATGCTGAGGATCTTGTTCAATTATCTTTTGAAGAAACCCGGGTGCTGGGTTCATTGATTGAGAAAGAATTGACCACTCCAGAGTATTATCCCATGAGCTTAAATGGGTTGGTCAATGCTTGTAATCAAAAAAATAACCGATTACCCAAGACCAATTTCAGTGAGGATGAGGTGAACCAAGCGATCGAACAGTTACGGATCAAGCGATTAGTACACCGGGTCGATTTAGTCGGGTCCCGGGTTCCCAAATTCCAACATAACGCCGAAAAAGAACTGGATCTGATTAAGGCGGAAAGGGCCTTAATCACAGAACTATTATCCCGTGGACCACAAACCAGCGGGGAGTTAAACAACAGGGCAAATCGCATGTTTGAATTTGATGGGATTCAAGATGTCGAGGATACCCTCACAGATATGATGGAACGGACTCCCAGCTTGGTTGGCATAATGGAAGCTAGACCCGGACAAAAGGAATCCCGGTGGTTTCACAAACTTGCCCCACCTCCCAAGCTTGAAGAATTACAGGATGGTAGTTCGGTCTATGTTCCGGCAACTGACCAACGGCTTGATCAGTTGGAAGGGGTCCTTTCCGAATTCAAAGATTTAAAAGAAGAAGTGGAAGCTCTTCGCTATCAGGTAAGAGAATTAACGGATGATTTCCGGGAGTTCCGCAAGCAGTTTGAGTAGAACTTCGCCCAAATCTTTAGACCCTTTATTATAAACGAGCTGTCCCTGTTTCTATCGCTTGGAGAAAGTCTTGGTACGCCGAAAGAATTCCTCGCTCTAAGGATATTTCGGCTCTCCACCCGAAAGAGTTAATCAGAGAAACATCCAGGCGTTTAACCGGCATCCCATCCGGTTTGCTGGTGTCATTTAAAATCACCCCCTCATAGCCTATGGTTTTTTTCACTAATTCAGCAATTTCCTGAATCGAATGATCTACCCCGGTGCCTAAGTTCACCCAGTCTGGAGGGTTCTCCAATGCCAAAAGAAATAAAACCCCACGAGCAAGATCGTCCACATGCATTAATTCGCGCCTTGGCTTGCCTGTTCCCCAGATCATTACTTCATCCAGGTCGGCATTCTTTGCTTCATGAAATCGCCGGATAAGGGCGGGTAAGACATGGGAATTTTCGCCCTGATAGTTATCTCCAGGGCCGTACAAGTTGGTAGGCATGGCACTATGAAAAAGCACCCCATATTGATTGCGATAGTGACGGCACATTTCCAGGCCTGCAATTTTGGCCAAAGCATATGCCTCGTTTGTTTTCTCCAGCGGACCCGTGAGCAAATAATCCTCCTTGATTGGCTGACTACATGCACGTGGGTATATGCAGGAACTACCTAAGTTTAGGAAACGCCCCACCCCATTTTGCCAGGCAGCATGAATTAAATTAGTATTAATGAGCAGGTTTTGATGAATGAATTCAGCAGGGTAAGTATCATTGGCATGAATCCCGCCCACTTTGGCTGCAGCATTAATGATAATGTCAGGTTTTTGTTGCTTGATAAACAGCTCGACCGCTGACTGGTTTAAAAGATTGAGTTCATTGCGCCCGGCAAGAATTAATTCGTGCTTGGAAGGCTGACTGTTCAAGGCACGAACCAAAGCAGAGCCAACCATGCCCCGGTGCCCGCTTATAAAAATCTTTGCCATTAAGAAAGGTCTGCTTCCACTAAGGTCTTTTCGCGCTGGGCAAGTTTCATATCTTCCTCAACCATCAAAGACACCAGTCCCTTGAAGGTGGTCTGCGGTTCCCATCCTAGCTGTTTTTTTGCTTTT
>JAYNJW010000023.1:0-26000 GCA_038110535.1 Opitutia bacterium
CCCAATATATCGGGTTACAGTGATAGGAGACCAGAGGTTGTGATGATGTCAGGGGTTACTAATGGAAAAATAATGCTTGGAGTGGAGTTCCGTAACTCATGGAATCAAGTGGCACCTCCTGAAATCTTGGAAGTGGACCTAACTACGGGAGAGTATGAGGTTCTGACGGTTGGTAAGTTGGAGTACAGTGGAATTCTCATTTCACCTTTTGATGATTTTTCCACGGTCTCTGTCTTTGATCCCGATGGGACGGAGCAACCCCCTCAAGCGATCACCGATTCCGATGGTGATGGACTTCCTGACGATATTGAAATCGCTGCGGGGATGGATCCGAATTCCAGTGATAAGGCGGTCATCGATGCGGTCTACAATTATTTTTTCAGTTCGGGCAGCGGACCGGTCAAATCCCTAAAAAAGTCCAATCCGTATACCCATAGTTGGTACTACCAGCCGGGAATGGGTTGGATGTGGACAAGCGGCAACGCCTTTCCCTACATTTTCAAGTCTGGATCGGGCGATCAGACTGGAAGCTGGATGTTTTACAGCGAGGAATCATCCGATCCCATCCGCATGTACGACTTCGAGCGAGGCCGGTGGATCAGTCTGGGAGAGTAAGAATGAGGAGAGGTTACTTGGGTTCAACCAAGTGCCTCAGGGCAAATTCATATCCCCTTGTTCCCAAACCTGCGATTACTCCCTGAACGATTCCAGAGATGAGGGATTTGTGCCTGAAGTCCTCACGGGCATGAATGTTAGACAGGTGCACCTCAATCGTGGGTAATCCCGAGGCAATGACCGCATCCCGCAGGGCCACACTGGTATGAGTGAACCCTCCCGGATTGATAATCAGTCCGGAAAATCCGGCATCCGACCATTCGTGAATTTTATCAATCAATGCACCTTCATGGTTGGATTGATACGCCAGTACTTCACATGCCAGCTGTTTGCCTAGAGCCGCGGTTTCCTCAACGATTTGCTCGAGGGATTTAGAACCGTAAATCTCTGGTTCTCTTTTGCCCAACCGGTCAAGGTTTGGTCCATTAAGCAGGCCTATTTTTTTCATATTTTCAAAGTAAAATATAAAACCTAAGAATGGGCAATGGTGGATGTTCGATCACAAGGGACAGTTCGTCTCCACAAATTCATAAGGGAGATCAAATTGGTGGGAAACTTCTTTGGCCAAGGCATCCACCCCAAATCGTTCAGTTGCGTAATGACCACAAGTGTAGAGATTAAGTTCTAATTCCTGAGCGAGATTGAAGTGGTGTTGCTTGAGTTCACCCGTAATCAGCGTATCGGCACCCGCTTGCAGGATCTTATCCACCGCACTCTGCCCGGAACCCGTAAGAATGGCAATTTTCTCAGGCTTTCCCATACCGTACTCCATCGCCCTAAATCCATCTGGAAATAAATCATTCAACCGTTCTCCCAATTCCTGGCGGTCATAAGAACTGGTGGTCAATAACCCAATATCAACTCCTTGGAAGGGGAGGAAAGTCCCGCATGGTTCCAGCCCGAGTTTATTCGCAAGCACCGCATTGTTTCCAATTTCTGGATGACAATCAAGGGGCAGATGTGATCCATAAAGAGCAAGGTTTCCATCAATGCATAGTTTGGTCTTTTCATAATTTGATCCGGTCATGGGTATGGGAGGGGTCCAATACAGTCCATGATGGCAAATCAGCAGATCGATGTTTTTTTCTATAGCAATCCGAAAGGGCACGAGCCCGGCATCTACACTGGCACCAATTTTGGAAACTTCTCCGTTGTTTTCCATTTGCAGACCATTATGGGCACCATCAAAGTCGGGAATTTCGTCAAGACATACTCGATGGTCACAAAAGTTAATTACATCATGTAAGTCGACCATGCACACAAGATTAAAGCGGGAATTAGACCGAGCGAGAAAAAAGTTTTTCGTTGCACTGATTATTAGAATCTATACTTTGGACCTTTTGCAGCAGGGTGGAGCAGTCTGGTAGCTCGTCAGGCTCATAACCTGAAGGTCGCAGGTTCAAATCCTGCCCCTGCTCCCAAAATCTAACCATCAACCCAACTCCCAAAAAGAAAACTATTTCTCCCGTCCATACGTTCTCGGGCGGGCTTTGAACCTACAAGTATTATGAACGTTTCTGTTAAAGATCTACTGGACGCTGGCGTCCATTTTGGCCATCAAGTACGTCGTTGGAATCCCAAGTCTAAACCCTTTGTTTATGACAACCGCCATGGTATTTCCATTATCAACCTGGAAAAAACTTATGACCTTTTAGAAAAAGCGGCTCAAGTAATTGAAGAAATTGTCGCAACCGGCAAACAGGTATTGCTTGTTGGCACCAAAAGGCAGGCAATTGAGCCAATCCGTGAACTTGCTGCCGCCACCAATATGCCCTTCTGTGTCAACCGTTGGATGGGTGGAACGCTGACCAATTACGAAACGGTTTCCAATAGCATTGCCAAGTACAAGAGGTACTTACGGATGGAAGAGGATGGTAGCTTGGACAAGATGCACGGCAAGGAAAGTGCTGCAATCAAGCGTCAAATGACACGAATGAACCGTGATTTCGAAGGACTTTTAAACTTACAAGGTCTGCCCGGTGCCTTATTTGTGATCGATTCATTCAACGAGGAAATTGCGGTGGCCGAAGCAAAACGTCTTAAAATTCCTGTGATTGCTCTGGTTGATAGTAATTCTGATCCATCCCTACTTTCCCACCCGATTCCCGGCAATGATGACTCCACTAAATCAATACGTATTATTGTGGATGTGATCTTGGATGCCATACAGACGGGATCTTCCAAAAGAGTGCAGGCACCAACCAAGCGCAAGGACATCACCCCAGTTGCTCAGGAACCTGACTTTCTCGAAAATGAGGATGAGCCAGAAGTCACCCTTCCGGAAGGATACGATGAGATGGATTTTGATGATCGTAAAAAATCAGAAAATTCGGAGGAGAGCAAAAGCTCTGAACCAGTTGCAGAATCCACATCTACCGTGGAAGAATCGATTAAAGCAGAAGGCGAGCAAGGTGAACAATCCGCAGACTCTTCGGAAGATGAAACCGTCGCGGAGGAAACAAAGAACTAATTTTTTATTCTTTACCAAATCCCTTTAAAAAAACTCACAATTACACAAGATGACTATTACCAAAGATAGTGTTATGGCCTTGCGCGAAAAAACCGGAGCAGGTCTTATTGATTGCAAGCGTGCCCTTGGCGAAAGCAATGGAGATATGGAGGAAGCCATTTCCATTCTGCGTAAAAAAGGTGTCGCCACGGCCGCCAAAAAGTCGGGCCGTAGTGCAAGTGAAGGAATTATTGCACAATCGATCGCTAACGACCGCTCAAAGGGAATTCTTGTGGAAGTAAATTGCGAGACTGATTTCGTTGCCAAAAACGAAGACTTCGTGGCTTTTTCTTCCGAAATTGCCGGCGAGTTGCTCGATAATCCTGGAGTTGATCTTGAGGAGAAAAGAACTGAACAAGTTGCAAAGATCGGGGAGAACATACAAATTTCCCGATCCGAAATCCTCGCCCCATCGTCTTCCGGTCTGGTGGAATCCTATGTGCACACGGGGGCTAAAGTAGCGGTTTTACTATCGGTTGGTTCAGACTCGGATATTTCTTCCAACGATCGGGTGGTCTCCATGGCTAAGGATATATGCATGCACATCGCAGCCGCTTCTCCTGTTTGTGTGACTAGGGGAGAAGTCCCGACAGAACTTGTTGAGAAAGAAAAAGAGATTGCCTTGGCTCAAGCAGAGGGGAAGCCACCCCAGGCAATTGAAAAAATTGTCACCGGGAAATTAGAAAAATATTATGCCGGTGCCTGTTTGCTCGAGCAACCTTTCGTAAAAAACCCAGACCAATCCATCCAGCAATATGTGGACGAGGTGGGCAATGCTGTAGGGTCTTCTTTACAGGTGGAAAAATTTCTCCGGTTTCAGGTCGGGGAAAAAGTCTAGTATAGAAAGTTACCCGGTGCACAACCGGGTTGGTGAGGTAGTGCGATGTTCTAGGAGTTAAGCACCCAGGTGCAAGTGCTCGCAACTACATAAAGAACGAGCAACCAGATACCATCGGTCTTTTGTAAGGTCTTTCCTCTCAGCCAATTGATTAATATCAGGGTGGTGAGGAGGAGAAAAACATAGTCCACCCATGGATGGGGAGAGCTGCTACCAACCGGTCTTATGATTCCAACCAAACCACCAATCAGGGAAATATTGAACAGGTTGGAACCTACAATGTTTCCCAACAGCATAGAAGTTTGTTTTTTCCGAACCAAACTTATTGAAGCTGCCAGTTCGGGCAGGCTAGTCCCGACCGCTAACAAGGTAAAACCAATCAGCTCTTCCGGTACCCCGGCTAATTGAGCCATACTTTTCGATCCATAGACTAGAGCGTCTGCCCCGATCCATAATGCAAGAGTGGAGACAGCCAGCATAAACATGGAAGTGCGGATGCTGGCTTGTAAAACTGGGGAAGATTCACCAATTGGTTGGTCGGTGGAGGATTCTTTTTTGCGAAGAGCATGCAGGGGGAGAACGATCAGATATAAGGCGATGAAAGTGAGAAAAAGAAACCCTGCCAAAAAACCGATTTCTTGCTTGGGAGAGAAAAATAAAAACGAACAAAATGTGCAAGTAACCACGAGCAGACAAATTCGTTGGTTAAAAGACACTGCACCTTTGGTGGGCACATTCCCAAGTAGCAGGACAATTCCAAGAATTAATCCAATATTAGCAATGTTTGACCCAATAATATTTCCAAGTATCAACCCAGTAGAATTGCTTCGTATTGCGGAAAGAGAGGTGAACAGTTCTGGAGATGAAGTGGCTATGGATACGATGGTTAATCCGACTGCTACGGGAGGAACACCAAGTTTAACAGCGACATTTGCACTGTGGTCACTTAACCAGTCCCCCCCTTTTATGAGCAGATAAAAGCCAACCAAAATACATAGAAACAAACAGAAAAGATAAAGCCCAGTAGATTGCCCCATCCATGGAGTAATCCAATTATCCAATAAATCGTACATCGATAGAAAAAGTGGCTAAGGGTGGATGTTGGAAGGTGAAAGGCAAGTAGAATCGCGAGAGATAAGGGCATCCGCCCTTGACTTAGTGGCTTATTCCTACATCTTTTTTCCCCTTGCTTGCGACACAGATTCAATGAATTCACCTGAAAAACTAAAGGATACCTTAAACCTTCCCAAAACAGACTTTCCTATGCGGGCAAACGCAGTGGAGAGGGAACCTGCCCGTATGCAATATTGGGAAGAAAAAGGGGTATATTCTAGAATGCAGCAAAAAAATTTACAAAGTGAGACATTTGTTCTGCACGATGGTCCACCTTTTACCAATGGTGATGTTCATGTGGGTACTGCCTTGAACAAAATTCTAAAGGATTCGATTTTACGCTTCAAAAATGCCCGGGGATTTCGTACGCCCTACATTCCCGGATGGGATTGTCATGGACTTCCCATTGAGCACAAAGTGACAAAAAAACTTCGGGCATCCAAGATTGATTTTGATTCCGTTCAGTTACGTAGAGAATGTGAAGAATTTTCCCAATCATACATCGAAACCCAAAGGGCCCAGTTTAAAAGGCTGGGAGTTCTGGCAGACTGGGAGCAAGAATATCGAACCATGAACCCAGCCTATGAGGCAGAAATTTTACGAACATTTGCCGACTTTGTTGAGCAGGGCCTAGTGTACAGGAGTAAAAAACCTGTTTATTGGTCGATCCCATGCCAAACTGCACTGGCTGAGGCAGAAATTGAGTATCAGGATCATGTCAGTCCCTCCATTTTTGTACGTTTTCGATTAAAGGGGGAACAAAATACTTTCTTGGTTATATGGACGACCACTCCCTGGACCTTGCCTGCCAACCTTGCCGTTGCGGTACATCCCCGTGAGAAATATTGCAAAGTAAATTCTAGTGATTGCAGTTATTGGGTGGCGGAACAGCGGGTTGAGGAATTTGTCAAGGAGTGTGAACTCGAAGATGTTTCCACCAGCGATACCTGCTCAGGCTCGGACCTTGTTGGTCAAGCAACTCATCATCCCTTTATCGATCGGGAAAGTCCTGTGGTTGCTGCTGAATATGTAACTATGGATACTGGAACCGGTTGTGTGCATATCGCTCCGGGCCATGGTTTAGATGATTATCTGACAGGATTGGAGCATGATTTGGAAATTTATTGTCCCTTAGACGATGGGGGAAAATACATCGATGATGGTCAAATTCCCAATGAGTTAATAGGGGTTTCGGTACTGGAAAAACCAGATGGCTCCAAGGCAAATCTTGCGGTCCTGGAAATTCTTTCCCGGACAGGAGCCTTGTTGAGTCAGAAAAAGTATCATCATCAATATCCCCATTGTTGGCGTAGTAAATCACCCGTAATTTTTCGGGCTATGGATCAATGGTTTGTCTCTTTGGATCAGGATGATCTGAGAAAGCGTTGCCTCGAAGGCTTATCCAATGTTTCCTTCACTCCTGAATGGGGAAGAAATCGAATTCATGGATTTCTAGAAGCCCGTCCGGATTGGTGTATTTCCAGGCAGCGTGCCTGGGGTGTTCCCATTCCGGTGTTTTTCGACGAGGACGGAAATGCATTGCTGGATTCCAAACTGATTCAATTTTTGGCAGGCAAAATTTCTCAGCATGGGTGTAATCTATGGTTTTCGAAATCCGCAGAGGAATTGCTCGATGGATTTGACCTGCCTGACCCATGGAAGTCCCGCAAATTATCAAAGGGACAGGACACTCTGGATGTATGGATAGATTCGGGTTGTAGCCATCGTGCCGTGCTTCAGGGAAAAAAAGAGGATTTATGGCCAGCTGATTTATATCTTGAAGGGAGCGACCAACACCGTGGATGGTTTCAGAGTTCCTTATGGACAAGTATGGTCTCGGCGAAAGCACCCCCATACCGTCGAATTTTGACCCATGGGTTTGTGGTAAATGGGGAGGGTAAGAAAATTTCCAAAAGTGATGGCAAGCCCCAGACTGCAGATTCTTATGTAACCAAATACGGTGCGGATGTTTTGCGCCTGTGGGTATGCTCGGAAGATTTTCGCCGAGACATTCCTTTGTCAGATGAAATCTTGGATCAGGCGGTCCGTGCTTATCGTACATTGCGCAATACGATCAGGTTTCAACTTGGTGCATTACACGATTTTAGCGACGCTGAAAATGAAGTCCCGGTCGATGATATGTCAGCGATCGATCTCTGGGCACTCAGCAAGACCAATGACTTGATTAAAGAGGTCACCAGTTTTTGTGACAAATATGAATTTCATCGGGCTATTCAATCCATTAACCGGTTTTGTTCCGGCGTTCTGTCTTCTACATATCACGATATTATCAAGGACCGTTTGTACACCCTGGGTACCAATGATCCCTTGAGAAGATCCACCCAGTCAGCCCTCCATTGGATTCTTCAGTCATTAATCAAGTTGGTTGGTCCTTTTACCCCTTATATTGCTGATGAAGCCTGGTCTTTCTTATTAGGTGGAGAGGAATTAGGGGAAGACTTTCTCTGTCTCCAGGATTGGCCGATTGCTCGAGAACTAGGCGAAAGAAGCCAGTCGGTTGAGGATATTCAAACCCTGCTACATTTGAAAGAGTCCAAAGTGAACGAAGCCTTGGAAAATCTACGGGTGAAAAAAGAAATCGGGCAGTCCTTAGATGCCGAAGTGGAAATACAAATTGGGGAGAGTAGTCCAATGCGTGCCATTCTTGACCGCCATACGCCCGAAGAATTGTCGGAGCTCTTTATTGTATCGTCTGTCAGCCTAAGCATTCTCTCCACAAGCGAGGAAGATTGTGTCCTAGCTAGGCATGCCACCGGAGTGCGTTGTCCCCGAAGCTGGCGTTGGGTACCTGAACTTATCAAAATTGAACCCTGGGGGGAAGTGTCTCCCCGATGTGCCGAAGTGCTTGCCAAGCTTCGTTGAAGCGATATCCTGCCGAAAATTCCTCTTATATGACTGCAAAAAAGAAACAATCTTCTGTGCCTAAGCCTAAAACAACCAAGGCAAAAACTGCTACTGCCAAAGCACCCGTTAAGAAAACTGCAAAGAAGGCGGTGCCGGTAAAAAAGAGCCCGGCGGTCAAGAAGTCCGCGGCCCCCAAGAAAGCAGCGGTTTCTAAATCCAGTAAAGCTGCCAAAATAAAGAAATCAGACAGCAAAGTACAGGTAAAGACTCCGTCCAAGCCCAGCAGGTCGGCCAAGGCCAAGACAGCGACTGGTAAAGCTCCCGCAAAAAAAGCCCCCATCAAACCAACGGATACTAGTTCCATCAGCCAGGTAAAGGAGATTGTGAGCAAATCAATGGGCAAGTCGATTGCTGAGGACACGAAGAGCGAAAGTAATTCTTTTTCCTTCGAAGATGTAATTGGGTTCCTGAAAGCGAAAAAGAAAGAAAAGCCAAAGGCACAAGTTGCAAAAGAAAGCACGGAATCCAAAGTCGCCAAGACCGCAAAAACCAAAGAAAAAAAGCAGGCAAAAGTAAAAAAGCTTAGTACCGCTTCGATTGATGACATTCTTGGATTTGGGGCTCCGGTGGTCGGGGTGGTTCGGCCCCTTAGGGATGAATCAAAAGTGCCCAAGCAATGGCTTCCTTATTACACCTCCCTGATGTCTTTACGTGCCGCACTCAAGGGGTCTTTGGGAGAAAGATCGAGTGAGACCATAGGTGCCTCTGCGCGTGAGTCCGGAGAATTGTCCATCAATTCAAGTGATGCCGGAACGGATACCTTTGATCGGGATCTTGCCATCTCCATGGTGGCCAACGACCAGGAGGCCCTGGAAGAAATTGAGGATGCAATTGATCGGATTTTTGCCGGAACCTATGGGATTTGTCTGGAGACGAATAAGCCAATTAACAAAAACCGTTTAAAGGCAGTCCCTTTCACCCGGTTCTCGGTAGAGGGGCAAAATCAATTTGAGCGTGGAAAAATCAAGGAACGAGATTTTGGATCCGGTTCCTTCGCAACTTTAGCAGATTCGACCATGGGCGAAGAAGAGTAATTCTTTTCCCACTTGGTTAAACTTTCTCTTCTTTTGTTTTGTTCCAATATTTGAGATTGTGGATTGTATTGGTCGGGGTGTTGGTCCTCGATCAGTGGACCAAAACCTGGGTGGTCAGTCATGCGGTTGAATTAAGAAGAAACCCAATCGTTGTGATTGATGGACTGGATGGTCCGCAAACCTTGCTTGAATTTACCTATGTTACCAATCCCGGAGCAGCATGGAGTCTATTTTCGGACTACCCGGAGGCTCTCACTCTGTTAGCACTGATTGCTTTGGTTTGCATTTTCATATTTCGTAAACACCTTGAACTTGATCGTCATTCCCTGCAGTTTATCTTTGGTGCAATATGTGGTGGTATTCTTGGAAACCTGGGTGACCGGTTATTCCGTCAGCCGGCCGAGGTGGTAGATTTTATCGATGTATTTCTGCCTTGGCTAGAATATGACTATCCAATCTTTAACATTGCAGACTCAGCCATTTTTATTGGTGCCTTTTGCTATTTGTTCATTGGTCTTAAGGATTCGAAAAATAAAAGCATTCCTCTCGGAGGGACTGTGCAAAAAGAATCCTAGGACGGGCATAGAAGGGGAGGGTGAAATCTAAATCCCTCTATTCGATATTCATTACTTGTTCCCGAATTTTTTCAATTTCTACTTTGGCATCAATCACGAGGCTGGAAACATTGGTATGTACAGACTTTGATCCAAGGGTGTTAAATTCCCTGCCCATTTCTTGCACGATAAATTCCAACTTCCGGCCAATCGGTCTGGTATGGTTTAACCCAGATTCAAATTGTTCGAGGTGGCTGTATAACCGGGTGATTTCCTCCGAAATATCCGATTTTTCTGCATACACGGCAAATTCCCGGCGGACTGCCTCATTCTCACAATCGATTTCCAGCCCACTCTCTGATAGTCTCTGAAGTAATTTATCTCTCCACACACTTGCCAGTCCTTTGGTCTGTTGCTCGATTTGATCGACGAAATCCCGCAGGGTATGACAACGAATAGCCAAGTCTTTGGACAGAGAGAGCCCTTCCTTCTTTCTCATGGCAATCATCTCTTCTAGGGCAATCTCTGTGGAATGAAGTAAAACTTCCTCGATATTTTCAAGTGGGGGAAGGGTTCCTTCCCGTGGGGAGGAGGAGAGAATTCTTTGGATGAGATCAAGGGTCGGATTGTAGGGAACCTCGCCCAGTTGGCACAGTTTTTGTAAAACTTTTAATTGCTCGCTCACCTTTTGGAACTGATCGTCCGAAGACTCCAAGGATAGCACGCTTGGTGGGGGGAGAAGAATCGATAACCTGATTCTGCCTCTTTCTGCACATGACCGAATTGTCTCCTGTGCTTTTTTTTCAAAAAATTGCCATTCTTTGGGACCGTGAAGTATGAACTCAAATCCTTTCTTATTGACCGAGGAAATCTCGATAACCCCTGTATGACCAGGCAGACGAAGCTCTGCCCGCCCGTATCCTGTCATACTTCTCATAGGCCGGGCATTTTCGGCAAACCGCTCACACCCATTAATCGAGCTGCTTCCATGGCATCCTTATCTCCTCGCCCGCTCAGATTCACACAGAGCAATTGATCCTTGTTCATTTGCTTTGCCCTTTTGAAGGCATGAGCCAAACCATGGGATGTTTCCAGGGCTGGCAGAATGCCTTCCGTTGAGGATAATCTTTGAAAAGCTTCCAGGGCTTCGTCGTCCCCAGCATGGGCAAATTCGATTCTTTTCAGGTCTCGGTAGTAAGCATGCTCGGGACCAATTGCTGCATAATCCAGTCCGGCGGAGACGGAGTGGGTTGGATTGATCTGTCCTTCTGAATTTTGGAGGATCCAGGTTTTACATCCCTGTAATACACCAAGCTTTCCACCCTCAAACCGGGCTGCATGCTCGCCCTCGTTCAGCGATCTGCCCCCCGCTTCAACCCCGATCAATCTGACATTGGGTTCCTCAAGGAAATCAAAAAAGAAACCGATTGCGTTGCTCCCTCCGCCCACACAGGCAATCATTTCATCGGGCAAACGGCCCTCTGTCTCAAGAAACTGCCGTTTTGTTTCTTCACTGATAACCCGGTGAAAATCACGCACCATGCCAGGATAAGGGTGTGCCCCGAGGGCCGAGCCAAGGATGTAGTGAGTGGAGCGCACATTGGTGACCCAGTCTCTCATCGCTTCATTAATGGCTTCTTTGAGGGTTTTGCTGCCAGCTTCCACTCCATATACTTCTGCACCGCTTAGGCGCATTCGAAAAACATTGAGTGCTTGCCTGCGCATATCCTCGGCACCCATGTAAATTTTACATTCCAGCCCAAATTTTGCACAAACCGAAGCCGTGGCAATGCCGTGCTGTCCTGCTCCAGTCTCCGCGATAATACGCTTTTTTCCCATTCTTTGAGCAAGCAGGGCCTGTCCGAGTGCATTGTTAATTTTGTGGGCACCCGTGTGCAAGAGATCTTCCCGCTTTAAATAAATTTTCGCACCTCCGATCTCATGGGTTAGCCGTTCAGCAAAATACAATTCGGTGGGCCGACCGGCGAACTGCCTAAGCAATTGGTTTAATTCCTTTTGAAACGAGGGGTCTGACTTGGCTTGGAGATATGCATCATTTAATTCTTTGAGCGGATGATAAAGGGTTTCCGGTACATAACTCCCGCCATACGGACCGAACCGACCCTTTTCATCAGGCAAAGAAAAACGGTCAGGCATTGATATGGGGAGGGGAAGATCTGGGGATTCAACTGACATAATATGGAATTCAGTTTAATCAGCTATTTGCTTGCGACAACCCAAGAAGTTACCCAAAACAGGGCAATTGACTCCTATGGCTGATTCTTCCCCTTTACCGACCATTATTGTGCCTGCTAGGCTGGCATCTTCTCGTTTTCCGCGGAAATTACTTGCTGATGCAGGTGGTGTACCCCTGATTCTAAGAACCGCAAATCGATTGGCCGAGCAGGTGCCGGAGTATGAATTAATCTTTGCAGTTGATGGGGACGAACTGGCCAAACCTTTGGAACAAAATGGATTTTCCTGTATCTTTACCGATCCAGATTTACCCTCAGGAACTGACCGTATTGCCTTTGTTAATCAAACTTTGCAAAGGGAAGAAGTTTTAAATGTTCAGGCGGATGAGCCAATGGTTACTCGTGACCACATCCTGGGTCTGAGCAGAGGGATCAGAAAAAGAGGGGCGGATCTCGCCACCCTTGCCACCCCCTTTGCTTCGGCCAAAGATTTTCATGACCCAAATCAGGTGAAAGTGGTGATGGACAGGGATGGATTTGCCCTATTTTTTTCGCGCAGTCCCGTACCTTATGATCGGGACGCGAACGGAGATTTACCACACGCTGCCTTCAAGCATTTAGGTATGTATGCGTATCGCCGAACCTTTTTAAACGAATTCATCAAATTACCCCATGGAATCCTGGAGAATCTGGAAAAACTTGAGCAATTGCGTGCTTTGGAAAATGGTCGGCGAATTTCGGTTGAGGTGATCGACCAAGGATCCATTGGGGTGGATACGGAGGAAGATCTCGCTTTGCTATCTTTTCAGTAAGCATTGGAAAGTATGGCTTCCTCCAAGATAATTCATCGCTATATCCTTCGGGAAATTTTGGGTTCCACCATCTTGTGCACGCTCATTCTTACCGTCATTCTGCTATACGGTAATCTATCCAAGCACGATGAGGATTTGTTCCGTGCTCTTTCCATCTCGCCGGTACTTTTTCTGGAACTTGTATCTCTGATGTTGCCCTTCGCTCTGTCCCTGGGTTTGCCGTTTGGTTTTTCTTTAGGAGTCATTTTTTGTGTGGGTAGATGGTCGGCGGATCGTGAGATCATAGCCATGCAAGCGCTGGGCATTCGAAGGGCTGGTTGGACAAATCCTATTTTCTTATCTTCCCTGCTCATCTCTTTGCTTGGAAGTTTTGCTTCTTTGCATTGGTCGCCCCTTGCCCGTGGTGCATTTGAGCACCGAGTAAGGGAGATTGCATGGCATGATTTTCAAAACTGGATCGATAGCGGTCGGGAAATTGGGTTTAAAATCGACCAGAAAGAAGGAAAAAACCTAATCGGAGGGCTAGATGCAGGTTTGCATCAAAAAATGGAAAAAGCCTCTCTTTCGATTGGACATGGCGACTCAAATGAATGGAAAAATGTCCGAATTTTGATCTGGGGGCAGGATGGTGATTTGTTAGCTATTCTGCATGCTAAAAGATCAACCGTGGTTAAAGATCGTGAGGCTGGGGAAATTGAGCTTTTTCTTTATGATGTTGATTATGAATCTTTTGCAAAAAGTAATAAAGCGGGTACTCCCAAGTCCAGTTTTGTGTCTTTTCAAAGATGGAAACAACCGATGAGATTTACCATTGATTCACCTAGCCGTGAAAGAGATACCAAAAGACTACCCTTGTTGGAATTTATTAAGCTATTGAACAACAAAGAGTTGGATGAAAATAGCTTTGCGCGGGGCTTGAGTCATTTTAACAAATACGCATCGATTGGATGCTCGCCCATCTCACTCTGTCCCCTGCTTATCTTTGTGGCCGTTCGAAGTGGCCGAAGGGAAACCTATGCCAATCTATTCATCGGAGTATTGATCTGCTTGCTTTATTTCTCTTTGGGCACAAGTCTTGGTCAATCGATCGGGTCTTTTGGATATGGCTGGTGGTTTAGTAATTTATTAGCTTTTTGTACAGGATTTTTTGTATTGAAATGATGTAGTTCCACCATTTTCACGATTTCTACCTTTACTTCCCAAAAAAATATGAAGATTGTTGTATCATAGAGAGTAGTTTTGTTAATATTATTTAAGATACTTATCGCAATCCAGTCCCTGTTTATGAAAATTATCAATGTAAGCCCGTTCATTTTCCCGTTCTCATTCTTCTTTCCTGTATTGTTACTTGCAAATGTAGGTGGAGTTTCTGGTTCTAACATTTTTACAGTTGCAGAGGGGAACTACTCTGATCCAACTTACAAGATTGTAAGTGCTGCATCGCTTGGTGATGCTGTTTATTCTGGATCGGTCTCTTCTTATTCAAATTCCGATCAAAACATCACCTTTGCTACTGGTACGGACGAGAACAACGATACCACCTATCCTTTTTTTGCAGCTGGATCCTTTAATCCAGATGTACAGTTACCGGAAAGTAATTTCAGTATTACCATTACTTCCGGTGCCGTAACTGCGATTTCTGCTCCAACTTATCGTGGAATGTTTAGTGCGAGTGGGGTAGGATTTACCAATGCTCCTGAGGTCATCCTTTCTCCTTCCGATGGTGGTGGTGATACCTCAACGGCTACTGCCACAATTAATTCGGATGGAAAAATAACTGGTTTTTCGGTTACCAGTGGAGGCACAGCCTACACCTATGCTCCAGATGTCACGGTGGTGGGAGGGCCCCACTTTGCCCGGGTGGCAGATGAAACGAGCCAATATTATGGAAGGTGTTTCTTAATCACCAATAATAGCCGAACAAACCTTACCTTAGACATGTCTAATCTTGCTCAGGGAGAGAGCGCTAATGTTTCCACCTATTTCCCGGATGGTACAAATGTCGAGGTGATTCCGGCTGCTACCTTAGGCACGATATTTGGATCTTACTGGGCACCCACAAGTTGGACTTCCGCAACAAGTTGGCGTGGGTTGACTGGAAATACCGTGGACTGGGTATATGTCTACGATCCTTCGTTGGGTGGCTACACTAAATATATGCACATTGCTGGAAGCAGTCTTTACGGTTGGTACTCGCGTGATAAAAGGTATGGGACTAAGTGTAATAATACCGTGATTTATCCAGATGAAGCGTTTATTATTGCACGGCGAAGCTCGGGCACGGTCACCTTGGAATCTGAAGTAACCTTGGACGATTCTCCTACGCAGGTTTATCTTCCGGCAGAGGGGACTTCCTTCATTGCCAATAATCCATTTGGTATGGATCTACTTTTGACTGAGATCATACCTTCCACCGAGATTTCTGCAGATGCAAACGAATATGCAAAATTTCGCCCAGGAGGTTCTGTTAGTGATACAGATATGGATTCCATCACAGTTTTAGCGGGATCTACCTGGAAAAAGTATTGGTATGATGAAACGGTCAATCCCGGGATTACTACAATAATGAAAGCGGGCGCAAAGAATCCAGGGGGTGCTATCGAAGCGAGCGATTTATTCATCGGTTCTGGCACAATAACAAACTTACAAAGCTGTTCGGACTCTGCGGGCTCTTCCGTGGTCACCAATTACAACGATGGTAATTACACAAAAATTTCAATCAGTGGAACGACTGCTAACCTCACTGGATTCACCGTTACTTTGTCTGATATTCAAGGCTACATGCTCAGTGATGACGGGGCGAATGAGTTAAATGCAACCACGCTTCAAACGGTCGATACCAACGGAACTGGTTCTGTTGTATATTCCAATATTTCTGGAAACTTTGAGGTAGTTGGGGGTGGCTCCGGATATCTTGTTGTGGAAAAGCAACGGGATGTAAATTTTAAATCCGATGAGGGTTCTCCAGCTTGGAGTATTGGTAATGTAGGTGCTGGCTATGCCCCATCTGCTTCCACAGCCACCTGGTATGCTATTGGTGGTGGAGGAACGGGAGGAAAGGGCACAGTCACTACCAATGGTTCGGGGCAGTATTCGAGCTTTGGTCTTACTGCGGGAGGATCAGGCTATACTTCAGCTCCCCAAATTATTATTTCAGGTGGTGGATGGCGGTATACCGACAATTCTGACCAAGATGGTTTGGTCGTAGGTTCTTCAGATGGTTTGATCATCTATCGGGATGCCGATAATGGGGTAAAAACCTTTATCGAGGCAAATAACCCAACTGCGGAGTAATACCCCCACCTTCCCAAAATATGAGGAGAAAACGAATTAAGTAGTTTATTCGTTATCATTTGCTTTTGCACATTAGTATTTTCACCAAGTCCATAGCTTCGGACAATTGTGAAGGAAGCACTAATCTCTTATCCTGTCGGGGTATTGGCTCACCAATTGTTCAACATTTCACCGACTGATCTATTGAAAATCATAGACTTTAGCCTAGCAAGTTAGGTTTTTCTTACTCCAGTAAGCTTTGCTTTAAGGAGGGGATTTGGTTGTGGTGGTGCTATTCAGGTGCTACCAAACCAATCCTCTTACTAAAGAAGGGAACTGAAGTAGTTTCTTGCGAGAAGGAATTATTTGCTCAGCCATTCCGAATTGGCATAATCAAAAATTACCAGACGTGTAAAATTGGACTTCTCCAAATTTACAAAGTACCAACTCTGCAAGGATGATGAATGAAGGTAGGGATAGTGCTCCTTAGCTGTCCAGTACCAATCTTCCATCTTTTGTATCCATACCCAGATTGATTGGTCGCCTTTTTTCTTCATGTATATCCAGCCCAATTTTTCATGAAATAACCAGTCTTCATCTCCCACTTTCCAAAAATATCCAAACCATGGATTTCCCCACCAGCCATTGTCCAAAGACTCAGAATCTTCAAACACACCAACACTTTGGAAATGTGCAACCACACTGGTATTTTCAAAAATACTGACCTCGGTAGTTGCCTTATAGGGATTGGCAAATGTACTGCCTTCCCAGTGGGAGAATTCAAATCCCTCCTTTGCAGATGCTTTGATTGTTCGTACGCCCCGGAAAAAACCAGAACCACTTACAGTTCCCTGGCTGGTATTGTTAGAATAAACGCTGAGTAAGTACAGTTTATTCGAATCCTCGTTGGATGGGGGATTATCACCATCAATCACAAAAACTGCAGTTAATTTTTTATCGCCATCTAACGCAACAGATGTGGTGCTAGAATAAGCATCCTTTACGATACCTACTGCTTCCGAACCATTAAAATCCCAATGAGAAAATAAATATCCTTGCTTAGCCATGGCCAAAATGGCGTGGTCCGGATCATATTCAAAGGATCCTCCACCAAACAGATAGGAAGCTGCCCCAGCAGGTTCCGAAACCAAGCTTAGGTTGACCAAGCCTTCGGGGGCAAAATAGGCAGTTAATTTAATATCATTCCCCAGGGTAAAGGACTGGTCTGCCTGTTTGGGTGATGCAAGGCTAACCCCTGTGGCGTCCCATTTGACAAAACGATAGCCATCGCTGGCAGAAGCGGATAGGTTAATTTGCTTCCCATAAGAGAAATTATCCCTGTAATAACTTTCAGAAATAAAAGAATCATTGAGCAGGGCTTCCCCACCAATACTCGGGCTTATTTTCAGATCGACCTCGTATTTTCTCTCCGTAACCACTGCGGTTAGGTTAAGGTCCGACAACATTTTGTGTTTGTATACTCTTTCCGAAGAAAGAATCTCGCCAGTAACCTCGTTTCTCCAATGCTTGAGTTTGTAACCATTGGCGAGGGAAATGGCAAATTCAGCAGTATCCTCGTCATAAAAAGGATCGTCACCGATACCAAGAATTCTTCCGCCATAAACCCCATCTTTGACTGCATCAAACTCATCAAAAACAACCACTTTCGGAGTAACAATATATTGTTTTGATTCAAATTTGGCAGTCAGTTTTGCAGGGCCGTAAAGGACAAAATGTGCGGGATTACTTTGGGTAGTGTAATTACTTGCAATGGAAGCATTGTAATCAATCGACCAGGAATGGAATAACTTACCGCTTCTGGGCGAGGCCTCTATTTCAATAGTATCTCCAAAATTGTAGGAACTTTCAATTGAACTATGTCCACCATAACCGCTTGGAATTATTGCAATATCGAGGGAATACCCCTTGGGTTTGAATTCAGCAAAAAGAGCAGAATCCTGCTGGATGGTAAGAAAGGTACTAGCAGATTTGTTGTCGTCCAAATGTTCGCTGCCAACACCAGACCACCGGAAGAACTCCCAGTGCTCATCCGGAGTGGCAAGTAGGCTTATTTTATCTCCCCAATAATAGGGGTATGAGGCATTCATTTCTGAAGTTCCGCCTTGGTTCGCGGATACATCGAGTTGGTAAAACTTCTTGCGTAAAACTGCCTGAAAGTTCCGGGCAGTGGTTATGGAGATGGTGAAATTTTTCTGGGTGGTTACGATCTGTCCACTATCGAGATCGACCCAGTAAAGAAAAGTATAACCAGTCAACGGGGTAAGGGCCAAGGTAACTGAATCCCCATGATAGACGATTTCTGGTCTGGAAACAGATGCTCCAATATCTCCCAAAATGGCCTGATTATTCTGGTCTAATGAAAGCAATTGAATCTCCAAATCTAGAACAATTCTGGAAAATTTTGCCTGTGCATTTGCATGCCCTAGTACCTTAAAGTTTGCGGACTTCTTAAATCGATCCTCGGGGTCATCCAGCGAAAGATTTTCCAATGAAACCCATTCGTCAAATTGTTTTCCAATATGGGGGGAGGCGGAGAGAGTTACATATTCCCCGTAAGTGTAGGTTTCAGATGGCTCATTAACCAGACCATATTCAGCTGGGCTTGCATTTACATCCACTTGGTACTGGACTTGTTTGAATACAGCACGGATATCAGAATCTGCCACCACGCGTAGGGTTGTCTGTAAAGCTTCCACGTCTTGAATATGGGAACTGCCTTCCCAATGGGAAAAATACCAGTGATCTGAGGGTGTTGCGGAGATGGCAATTTCGTCTCCCCAGAAATAAATATCCTGAGGCGAAAAATCTATCGTTCCTTGGCCGTTTGCGCTGAGAGAAAGGGAGTGTCTGGTACGCTCAAAATTTGCTCGAAGTCCGTAGTGTTGGGTCACCCTGTTAGAAAAGACATGGTTGTTCGGATGGGGGAGTATGGAAGAATCTTCAACCGAAGAAATCTTAATGATGTTTCCCGAATAATTACTTCCGGAACCATGATAGAAGAGCGTGCTTGGTGCATCCATTGGTACTTCAAAAGTTAGCACGCCGTCCACGGCTAAGTGCCCGGTAATTCCTGATAAATAATAAGCATTCTGGTCACTGGAATCGGCAGATGTGGAGATGAAAAATTCATCCCCCGTACTCAAATTACAATCAAAATGATAGGTGAATCCCCTGGCCAGAGAGAGTTCTGGGCTTTCATGATTATTGATAAAAAGTTTTGTTTCTGAGGGGCGAATTGATGAATCATTTCTATTTACCAGAAAGGTGGTCTCCTTGATCAGTTCCCAACTTACAAAGGTGAAATTTTCATCGGCAGAAGCGGTGAGACTAAGGTTGTTCCCGTAGGTGATCTCATCTGTAAATCCCAAAATTTCTCCTTGGTCTTGGTTGTATTCAAGGGTTAAAAACATGTATTTTGGCTGGAAATGAGCCCAGATTTCGGAAGTTTCTTGGAGTTCAGCATCGACGGAATGCAAACTCCAGTGCGGTGAGAAAGTTTCCCCGGTCTTGCTTTCCCAACCAATAAAGCTGTACCCTGGATTAGGCTGGGCAACCAGTCTTTGAAGCTGGGCGGAACTGTAGGAACTGTTTTCGCCCGCAGCACCGGCGTAGGGTGGGGTAGCAATCAACGAATACCCGATCTCATTGCGCTCGATAAAGTATGCCCAAAAAGAATAATTGGCATCAAGGAAAGGAATAGAAAAGGTGGAGGAATAAGAAAACCCTGAATCTCCCAAAGAGTTTTCCCAATACATGTAGTTTAACATATGGCTCTCTGCATTTAGGGGGAGAGCACTTATGGACACACTTGAGGTGGCGTTATACTCGGATTGATTGAGATGGGTAATTTCCTTGTATGTCCCGCTAATCTGAAAGCTTCCGTTTTCATCTGCATAGGCATTGATGGAATAAATCTTGGGCACAAAAATGGGCTGGATGCTAATGTTTGCGGCTGGGACATTTAGTTTGTTATTGGCAATGCTTGGATCATAAACCAAATGGGTATCATCTCCGCTCCAACGCTCGAATTGATAATGTTCTTGGGGTGTGGCATTGAGGTCCACAACAGTTTCAAATAAATAGACACCATTCCCGCTGGCACTTCCCCCAATTTCAGGTTGGATTATAGTCAGGGAGAAACTGTCCCGTACAAATTTTGCACTGATATTGGTATCCTCTACCGGAATAAAATTGATTTGGGAGGCAAGTGGATTAAGGGATGGAGATGAGTCGCGTAAGCTTTCTGTGTCAGGTAGGCCAAACCATTGTGAGAATGTCCATCCACTTCGTGGAAGTGCATGGGCACCAAATCTGGTACCCGAGTCTATACTAATAAGTTCTTGCGTTGCATCACTAATGATAACAATTCCATCCTTGCTTAAATCTACACCGCCCGAGCCTTCCGTGGTCAGGGAAATGTTGTAGATTTCACGGACAAAGTTCGGGGTGAAACTAAGGTTTTGGAGAGGGAGAGATGTATGGTCAATTGTTGTCTGCGACGCGTTAGGATCTGTTAAGAATTGAGTATCTCCAGACCAATGCGAAAAATCCCATCCTGGGTTTTCCAAAGCAGTTATTACAGGGCTGTCAAGAACGGTAAAAGTGGATGGAGCAGTGGTTGTCCCTCCCTCTTGGCCTGTTATTTCTATGTCAAATTCGCTAAGAGAAAAAGTTGCATTAATCTCAATTTCTCCTTCAACTCGCAAGCGATTGATTGGGTTGTCTGTCCCATTGAGCAGAAGGCTCTCGTCAGCGGCGTCCACGATCCATCCATTAAATTCATATCCTTTTGCTGGGGTGGCATTCAAATTATAGGAAGAAAAATGCAAAAAATTACCGGACTCTTCTGAATCTAATGAAACATCCCCACCATTTCCGACATACACCAAAATTTGATTATCATCATATTCGGTAATCTTAAATACAGCGGTAATATTTAAATCACTGGCCGGATAGAAATAAACAACGGAGGAATACTGATCGACATGAGCAAGCGGATTGAATAGATCAGAAATATCAGGCAATCCATGCCAGTTTGAAAAACTCCACCCCTCGTCGGAAATAGCCTCAATAGAAACTTGGGTTTGGGAATCTGCGGTGAACGATTGAAGTACTATGTTATTGAGCGATTCTCCGCTCGATAAAATTATATCGGAACTACCGTTGCCCTCAGTATCAAGAGAGATTTGAAAATTTTCAGGAATGAAATTGGCAACTAAATTTAAATCTTGGGGGACGGAGTTATTTTCCAAGTAAATAAAGGTTTCGGATGCTAAATGATCGAGTAAATATGTAGTGTCACCCGACCAATGAGTGAATCGGTTTCCCGGAAAGGGAAAGGCCTTGATGGAGGGGTTTTCTTGGATGGTAAAAGTTTCTGGTCCCATTGTGGTTCCATAATCATCAGGTGATAGGTTGAGCCGGTACTCAGTAAGATTAAATAGAGCACGCAGAGAGAGGGGGCCTTCAACTAAGAACTTGTTGTTTTTCTCATCGGGACCGAATGCGAGTTGCTCCGTATTGCCCACCCATTGATCGAAATGATACCCCAAGGTAGCAGTGGCATTAAGTTCATAAGATGTGTAATGGGTGAAGCCACCGGAATCATCAGATTGAAAAAGAATGTTTCCTCCGGTATCTGCAGTAATATTGATGTCCAATTCATCATAATCATCTAATCGAAGAATCGCAGATACTGACGTACTGTCATAGGGATAAATCTTACTTATATTTGCTTCCGTTTTAGCAAGACTTGGATTGGCAAGAATTCCGAAGGGATCCTGCCAATAATCAAATACAAACCCCTCCTGTACTTCCACTTCCACGGGTACTGTGCTGAGAGCAGGAAATTTTCCGGAGGAAGAAAGGGAGCTATATCCTTGTGTCGATTCGATATCCAGTTGGTAGCTAAGTTCGAAGAAACTAGCCGTGATATTAACATCACCGGTTGGAATAAAACTAGTTTCAGCAAAATTTTGATTCCCAAGCATGGAAATGCCTGAACTTGTGGTTACCCAACTGTTAAATCCAAAATGTTTTTCGGGTAAAGATCGTAAGGTATATTCCACACCATGCAGGATTATTTGGGGCGTCGATCCGTTGGTATCTAATATTTCATAAGATCCACCATCCTCTGCCCCAACCAATACCTGATAGGTATTACGGGTAAAAACGGCAACCAAATCAAGATCTCCGGGAATGGATAGGGTCTCCATAGCATTCGAGCTATAATGAGAGCCATTATTTTCCCAATGGCTGAAAGAATGTCCATAATCTGGAATGGCTTCTATCGTTACCGATTCTCCGAATGGGAAAAGTCCGGATCCATAGACTTCGCCATTTCCTCTAACCTCTAAAGTTAACAAATATGGAATAGGTTCAAATTGAGCATAAACAGTCTGTGCCCCATCCACTGTAAGGGTAGTATTTTCATTCCATACATCCCTTATTCCACTGCCTATCCAAGTAATAAAATAAGAATTTGGACCAGGATTAGCAGTCAGGGTGATCTCCTCCCCCCATGCATAAGAACCATTGATGTCGGAAATTGTACCAGAGCCGCTGGAGTATTGTGAATGAGCAACTCCAATCATATAGGTTGGGGATAGGGAAGTTTTGAAAGGATTGGAGGGATCTTCAAAAATTGCCCCGGTTTTCCAGGAAGAAGAGGAACTATTGGATATTTGGAAGTAATGATTGGAGGGAATGCTGGATCCACTTGGAAAAGAGGGCCACAACCATTGTGAACCAGTGACCGTGTTGTATTTTGCTCCGCCTAATGTTGGTTTGTCATAAAAACGAATACAAATAGGGGTTCCTGGTGGCGGGGTTGTGGATGTTATGGTAAAGCCTGGACTCTCCTCGAATTCTTTTGGTTCAGTTGGGTAAACCACAACATAATCTCGGTTTTTGAGAAAGTTGGTGGTGAAAACAAACATTCCATCATTAAATCCATACCCAGAACTGGAATCTCCAACATGAGTTTTACGAGTTAGCGGTATCCATTCACCCAAAAATGGATCCACGGTTGTCCCATTGCTGAAATAACCAAGCTCGACCAGGTCCCCATCGCCATTTCCCCTCACTCCTGCACTTAATGGATTGCCATCTGCATCCTTTAAAAGCTCTGCTGATCCATCGATCGTAGTCGTGCCCCAAATGATGGTGATTTGAGGAGTTGCTCTGAGCAAGCTGGCAAGAGATACCCCAAGAATAACTCCTAAAAAGATAGGCAAAAACCGAGGACGGGGTATTCGAAAAAAGGCACAATTTATAGGCTGATTAAATCGAGAAGTTGAATGGTTTTTCCAGTATGTTTTTTCAAGGCATCGACTTGGTTTGACTGGGGGGATAAAGAAGGAGACAAAGCCAGCCACTTTGAAAAGAAAGTTAATAGATGTGTAAGCAATTGGTACAAAGGAACTTAGTGCAAATTTTTTAAAAGAGCACCAAAAGTTTTTATAAAGCAATAAAACCAAGCTACAATTCGTGGGGGCTTTTATAAAATAACCTAAATCCTATGGCTATAAAATTGCAAGAAAATGTCTCCTGAATTCAAGTATTTAACATATACTAAAATTTGGATTAAATTTGGAGAGAGAAAAATAATTTGACTTTAGGTGAATATGAAGTTCATACTAAAAAGTCGCCCTTTATTAATGTTACGGACAACTAAAGTATTAAATTTAGTTATCTTTCTGTTTTTGGCAGATTGTTGCTTGTTTGGGGTTTCTACTTGGGAATTCGATTGGAGCACCCATTTTGGAGATTCTAATACCAACGGTGGGTTTGACACGACACCTGGCACCATTCAGTACCTTTGGGAACTTGATGCTACCGGTAGCACAGAAACCAAACTTACTGATACCAGTTCTGGCAATTCGTACGACGGTGATCTGATAGAACTTGGCTTTTTTGACACGGACGGAACCATTGATGGCGGAAGTTACACTCCCAATGAGGACCATACTGATATGTTCAAGGGCGTCTGGACACCCCTCACTTCCAAAACTACGATCGGTAGAGACTGGCCCTCGTATACTGCCAACGCAGGAGAATTTTACTTTTACACAAAATTTCAATTGGATACGGGAAATGCCAATAATGCTGTGAATAACTACTCCGTGACCAATACTGGAGACAACCAAGCAGATAATGATGACTTGGGAGATGCTTCAAACCCCAACACGCTGGAAAATCGTTTAAATGGATTAACAGACAATACTTTGATCGGGATCAGGTTTTACGATGCTTCCTCCGCAACGAGCGGGAGCACGCGCTACAATACCATCATGAATGCCAATTGGGATTGGGTTGGTGGAGAGTATATGTCCCTTCATGAAACTGATGGTTCTGCCACAAACTCAAATATCGTGTTTGAATTTGAAAATACCAGTGCAGATGCTGGCTCTAAAGTCGGTACTTCTGATGCATCAATCAGTGGACTGACCAACGGAGACTTTGTGGCCACGGTCACCTATTTTGATGGAGATGAAACCATCAATGTGGGAGATACTGGTGGGATAGGATCCTCGGTATTCAGTGGGTTTGACGGAACTGGAAGACTTTATGGTGCAAATGATGGTAATGTGGTAACTTTGCATTCTGCATCCGGTAACACCGGAGCGGATGCCTACGAGTTCGATGGCGATTTTTATAATGCTTCGAATGATGCAGATTCTACTGATTTGACCATCGTCAAATCGGGGACGGGGGATCAAATTTTAAGTGGTAACCTAAACTTGGCCGATTCTAACAATGCATCTGCCAGTGCTGGTTTGAATGTAACCGCGGGCAAATTAATCCTTAAGCCCGCATCCGGAAAAACCCAAACCGTGGAATATTTAACGGGAACTAGTTCTGGCACTTTGGTGCTTGATAACACAGGAGTTGCTGCGAACACTATAGTAACTTTGGGCTTTGCGAATAACAGTTCGTCTTCCTTCTCTGGAACTACTGTTCTTGATGGTACCGGCGGTACTTCGAAAATCGCAGTTTCTAGCGGTACTACCAATGACGACTATAATAATGAGCAAACAATCTCAGGAGTAATTTCTGAAAATGGGGGCACAAAGAAGCTTGTGAAGGATGGCGTGGGCAGGCTTGTGCTAGCTGGTGACAACTCCTTTACGGGTGGCGTGGACATTGACGATGGTACTTTGGTTATTGGCAATGATTCAAATGATGCAGATGCTGGATCTGGTACAATTACGATCAACAAAGGAAAACTTGAAGTTCTAAGCGGCGATACTGTTGGCAATACAATCGCAGGAGGGTCTGGTAAAAGTATGATCGGTGGTGATGGTACCATCACTTCAGTGACTGTTGGTAGCGCAGCCGGTGAAATCGATGCAATTTCACCTGGTGAGGGTCATTCATCTTCCACATCATCCGCTGGATCTACTCAGCAAGTTGCTCGTAATACTTCTTTAGCAGATGCAATTGGCTCGCTGACCATAACTACTTTAAATCTTAATGACGGTGGTGTATTTGACTGGGAAATAGGAGATTTTAGTGGATCAACTGCTGGTTCAGATTGGGATTTGCTTAATGTTGGAACTTTAAATTTTGATCCATCCGTGAGTACCATGACTTTTAATATCCTTCCGCTTATTGCTGATGGATCGATGGGAGCCACACCCGGAGGAATGTGGTCAAACAAGACTGGCACAAGTGGATTTAAATTTATGGATGTTACTTCATGGTCTAATGCACCTGGATCTTCCCAAACGCTTACCTCTGGTTTTGATATTAATTCTAGTGCTTGGCTTTACTACAAAAGCGATCCATATGTTGATTGGAGTGTATATTATGATACCGTCACATCAGCATTTTATCTACAGTACTCTGCAGTTCCTGAACCCTCCACATACATGATGGTCACCGGACTACTGATGGTGCCTGCCATGTCCTATGTCCGTCGTTTTCGAAAAAGAAAAGGTTCTGAGACTGTTGAGGAAGAGCCACAGGTTTAAGACAAAACGGCTTGATCCAAACAGTTTAATTTCTAGCTGATTATTTAGGAATTGTAGCAGGGGGGGTTAATCCTGAAGCTGTATCAATTCTTCCAATGATGAGAAATGATCCGCCAATCCGCTAGGTTTTTCAAGAT
>JAYNJW010000024.1:0-25998 GCA_038110535.1 Opitutia bacterium
TTTTCAAGACCGGTAAAAACCTCATCGAAGTGGAAGCGGAAATGTTTGGCGGATCTCAGGGTTTTGTCGCCCAGATCATCCTTAAAACTAAAAATGATTTAACCCTGATTGAAACGGGAACAGACTGGGAGGCTCAGGTGCCGGACAAGCAATGGTCTCCCGCCCATATCGAGAAGGAATACGGGAAAGCTCCATGGTACAAGATCCTGCATAATTCCGATTTTCAGTATGTCCATACGGGCTTAGAGCCACCTGTACGGGCGTCATTGGTAGCTAATGATTTCCTGATGCGTTCCCTCGGGCGACCACACCGGGATCAGGTGGTTACCTCCCGTCCTTCTTCGCTCACCACCTTGCAGGCGATCGATTTAGCCAATGGAGAAATCTTGTCCAACACTCTCAGAGAAGGGGCAAAAAATTTATCCCGTTCCGAAAAGAAAGATGATATTCCAGTCTGGCTGTATCGCCACGCTCTCGGAAGAACTCCCACCGAAACGGAGAAACAAACCCTGCTTGCCGTTTCTCAGAACTCGCCCAACCAGCAAGGGGTGGAAGATTTGTTATGGATGGTTTTCATGCAACCTGACTTTCAGATCATCCGTTAAAGATGAAGCATTACCCACATGTAATTTTTGCTCTGCTATACTTTCCATTGGTATGCACAGGTGCAAAGGCCCCATACTCAGAAGAAAAGCTTCAGCAAGTTGCTACGCACATTATTGTTGGAAAAGTGCAAGCTATCTATTCATTTAAGCAAGTGGAAGATATTTCCTTAATGAGTAGCTTCAAATACGAGCGAAAAGTTGCAGAGGTGGTTGTTGAAGAAGTAACAAAAGGCATGATAACTGAAAGTTTGGTTTATGTCCGTTATTGGAGCCGCACTTGGAATGGCAAATCGTCTCAACCACCCGGAGGGCAGTCTTATTACCCACAACCCAAAGTGGGACAGTTATGCCGCTTTTACTTGGCAAAAAATTCATATGACGGATGGTCAATGGATAAAAATGACGATGGAGGTTACAACATAGTCTATGTCAACGGAGTTCAACCCATCGACTCGAATTACAATGACTGAACAGACAATGGGCCTCATTCTTTGAAACAAATTATTTCATCACTTATACAAAACAATGACTTCCTTTGAATCCGTCCAAAGACGCGACTTTATTAAGCAACTTGGGTTGGCATCGGCAGCTGCCCTTGCATCCCCCGGCACGCAATTATGGGGAAGCGAACCAATCGTTCATCCGACTGCCCGGGCAGACTCCTGTATTTTGCTCTGGATGGCCGGTGGTATGGCTGCGCCCGATACTTTAGACCCCAAGGCCTATCTGCCCTATAAGGAGGGACTGGAAGTCAAAAATATCCTCAGCACCTTTCCCGCAATTGATACCAATGTGGATGGGGTAAAGATCAGCCAGGGGATGGAAAATATTGCTCAGGTAATGGACCGGGGCACTTTAATCCGCTCCGCTTTTCAGCCAGACCTCGGTGCTATTCTTCACTCCCGTCACCAGTACCACTGGCACACGGGCTATGTTCCTCCCCTTACAGTTGCCGCCCCACACCTTGGTGCATGGATGGCCAAAGTATTGGGACCGAAAAATGAAGTGGTTCCTCCCTTTATCAATATCGGTCAACGATTGGAAGGTGTGGGAGAGAAAGAAGAATTAAAAGCATTCACCACTGCAGGATTTTTTGGATCGGAATACGGGCCAATGAACCTTCCCTTCCCTGACCAGGCGGTGCAATCCGTCCAACCGCCCAAGGGTATGGAACCAGGCAGGTTCAGTAACCGGTACAAACATTTCCAGAAACTGCTTGATCAAAACCCAAACCGGGACCGATTGAGCGATTTCCAGGGAGAGTCCATGATCCGTTCGATGGAGGCGGCCCACCGCCTTCTTCAATCGGATGAAAAACATGCCTTTGACCTTACCCGGGAAGGAAAAGATTCTGCAATTAAGTATGGGGATTCCAGGTTTGGGCAGGGATGCCTGCTTGCCCGTCGTCTAGTGGAAAGAGGAGCTAGGTTTGTGGAAGTAACCACAGAGTATGTACCCTTCCTCAACTGGGATACCCATGAGAATGGACACACCACAGCCGTGCGGATGAAAAAGGAAATTGATCAACCGGTTGCCCAGTTGATCCTTGATCTGGAAGCCCGCGGACTGCTCGACCGAACCATGGTGATTCTCGCCAGTGAATTCAGCCGGGATATGATGATCGAGGGAGTCCCAGGTTCCTCTGCCCCCGATCAGTCCCGTGCCCGCACCGATAAATTAACTGAAATGAAACAGTATGGTCTTCACCGTCATTTCACCGGTGGTTCCAGTATCATGATGTGGGGAGGTGGAGTAAAAAAAGGACATGTTTACGGAGCCACCGCCGATGAGCGACCCTTAATGGTGCAGAAAGATCCGTTATCGATCGAGGATTTGCATGCCACCATCTATACCATCATGGGAATCCACCCAAAAACCGCCTACGATGTGGAAAAGCGTCCCTTCTATGCAACCAAGGACGGGATTGGTAAATGTGCGACAGGCATACTCGCTTAATTTTGCTTTGTCCTCAGAAGGGTTGATAAACTTTAGACCTGCTTATCGATTATTTTAAATTGGTTATTCCTTCTTAAGATCTAACCTAACCAAGCAAGGCTCTCCCCTTATATACTTTTCAAAAAGCGAAGAACAAAATCCCTAAGAGTAATGTTCAGATTGCTGATGGAGCTTTTCAAAGTTTCGATTTTTTCTTGGGGGATTTTTGTAAACTTCGCAGCGATTTCGGAAAGTTCATATCCATAGCGGACTTCATTTTCAGCATCGTAGTAGTGGCTTTTTTTATTCGTGCAAAACAAGACCGATGTTCCTGAAAGCATATCAAAAACAACTTCCATGCTCTTACAATTTGATCCATCCAACCAAAGGGTTAAAAGCATGTTTCCATTGGAGAACTTTTTAACTTCTTCAGTGCTTTTGGGAATCTCCTCTAATTTCATCGTTCTAGAATAACTCTAAGGGAGAAAATTCTTTATTCAGAAGATAGCAACTGGGAATACTCTTCCTCCGCTTCTTTCTCTGAAATCACTTTGTAAGTATACCGGTCAACTTTGATAACCTCGACCTTCCTGCCCTCTTTCTTCGCTTCTTTTTGTAGTTTTGTCATATATTTGCGGGCATCACTTAATGTTCTAAATTTATCCTCGTTTACCAAGAATTTGTAATTTTTCGGATCGTAAGGATCCGTAGCTTGAGCCGGCGTTGCGTATTTTGCTGGAGAAGCAAAAGAAGCTGTTCTGTACGAACTTTTGCGCATGGCTGGGCAAGCTCCAAATAAAGAGGAAGTGTAGATAATGGCTAGTAGATAGAACAGTATTTTCATGATCATTTCCTTTATTTAGTGTATTTACATTAAGTATAACACGAAACCAGGAAAGTTTCCAATAAAGCCACTAAAAAATAAAAGGTGTTGTATAAGCCTACAAAAATCCTACCAAGGCAACACCCCTGCCCTCTGCAGGGCCGAACCTAGCCATAGGGTAAGCACCAAGTAAACGATACTCCACGCCCTAGTGGCAGGAAAATGCTTAGCAATAGAGGGAACCGTAGAATCATACCAGTCCTTCAAAAACCAGCTGACAGTAACGGCAAAGGAACAATCAATGGCGAGGACATACCATAAGACTGCCTCGAGATTAAATTCCATTTTCTATCAATTAATCAAACACCACCGTCTTATTGCCATAAACCAACACACGGTGCTGAAGGTGCCTGCGAACTGCTGCCGCCAATACCAACTTCTCCAGGTCTCTTCCCCGCTCAATTAATTCCTTGGTTCCATGCCGGTGACTTACCCGGGCAACATCCTGCTCAATAATCGGTCCCTCATCCAAATCCTGAGTGACATAGTGAGCGGTTGCCCCGATCAGTTTCACCCCCCTCTTGTGTGCCTGGTGATAAGGCTTAGCTCCGGCGAAGGAAGGAAGAAAGGAGTGGTGAATATTAATAACCGGACATTTCACCTTCTCTAAAAAATCTGAAGATAATACCTGCATGTAGCGGGCGAGAATGAGCAAATCGACTTTATGATCCGCTAACCATTCAAGTTGACGGGCTTCCGCCACCGTCTTCGTATTCATGCACACTGGAACATGGACAAATGGAAGTCCATAGGATCCTGCTACTTCACCCAAATTTTCATGATTGGAAATCACCCCGACAAGTTCCGCATCCAGTTCGCCAGCCCGATGGCGCAGGGCAAGATCGTGAAAGCAGTGATCTTCCTTGGTCACCATCAGAGCAACCCGTGATCTCCGGTCACTCCGTGCGAGCCGTAAATTCATCCCCAACTCTTCCACAACCAGACTGCGAAAAGAACTCATTTCATCACCAAATTCCCTATCCAAGGCGGGTTGCCACTCCACCCGTTGGAAAAAGACATTTTCTTCCCGGTCAAGGTGCTGATCTGCATGCAGCACATTACCCCCGTGTTGATGAATCCATCCGGCAATCTTGGCCACGAGTCCGGGCTGGTCAGGCCCATGGAGCAAGGCGATAACCGAAATGCTCATGCAGGATGGTAGGATTGGAGAGATTTCACAGAGAACTTCTTTTCCCTGATTGAACGGATTCCCTCAACGGCGGCAAAAGCCGAACCTAAGGTGGTAATAACAGGAACGCCATGAAGAACCGCTTCGCTGCGGATTCCGTTTTCATCACGGCGCGGGATCAATCCCAAAGGTGTATTGATCACCAGTTGAACCTTTCCATTTTTTATCAGGTCAGCCACATTGGGGCGGCCCTCACTGATCCGGAGAGTGGTTTTCGCTTCGATTCCATTATCGTTTAAAAACTTCGCCGTGCCCTCGGTGGAATAAAAACTGAAGCCTAATTCTTGCAAGCCCTTGGCAACCTCCAATGCCTTTGGCTTATCTGAATCTTTTACACTGATAAAAACCGTACCCTCCAACGGCAGGGATGGCTTGGCTGCCATCTGAGTCTTGGCAAAGGCGATCCCGAAGTCCTCATCTTGGCCCATCACCTCTCCGGTGCTGCGCATTTCCGGGGTCAGCACAATGGGAGAACCTGGAAATTTACTAAACGGAAAAACAGCCTCTTTAATCGCCCAGTGCTTGGGGATGATCTCATCGGTAAAACCTAAGTCCTTAAGTTTTGCACCTGCCATCACTCGGGCACCGAGCTTGGCCAAAGGCACCCCGATTGCCTTACTGACAAAAGGAACGGTACGGGAGGCCCTTGGATTTACCTCGATCAGGAAAAGTTCACCATCCTTGATCGCAAACTGGATATTCATCAACCCAACAACTTTAAGAGCCTTAGCCAAAGCGTGAGATGCCTGACGCACCTCATCGATCATGGAGGCATCAAGATCATGCGGAGGAAGAACCATCGCCGCATCTCCACTATGTACCCCGGCAAATTCAATATGTTGCAACATGCCCCCGACCACGGTGGTTTCGCCGTCTGAAATACAATCCACATCCAGTTCGATGGCTTCTTCCAGAAATTTGTCCAGTAATACGGGTTTACCTGGAGCCACGGCAAAGGCCTCTTTGACCACACCGTTTAATTCGTCCTCATCATAAACGATGAACATTCCCCGACCACCAAGCACAAAGGAAGGGCGTAGTAAAATGGGATACCCGATTCGGGCTGCTTTTTCCGCAGCCTCTTCCGGGTGCATCGCAGTTTCGTTTTGAGGCTGTTTCAGTCCGATCTCCTCCAGAATGCGCTTAAATTTTTCACGATCCTCCGCCAGATCAATACTCTCTGGAGAAGTACCAATTACATTGACTCCCGCTTCCTTGAGACCAGTGGCCAGGTTAAGTGGAGTTTGCCCGCCGTACTGAACAATAGCTCCATCACAACCTTCCTGGTGATAAATTTCCAGTACATCTTCCAAAGTGAGCGGTTCAAAATACAAACGGTCAGAGGTATCGTAGTCCGTGGAAACAGTTTCTGGGTTAGAATTTACCATTACTGTCTCGTAACCGGCATCACGCAAAGCAAAAGAAGCGTGGACACAGCAGTAATCAAATTCAATCCCCTGCCCGATTCGGTTGGGCCCGCCCCCGAGAATCATGATCTTTTTCTTATCCGATTTTTTGATCTCATTCTCATCCCCATAGGATGAATAGTAATAAGGTGTAAACGCTTCAAACTCGGCCGCACAGGTATCGACCAAACGGAATGTGGTAGCGATGCCTGCAGAAATGCGTTTGGCTCGGACCTCAGAAGGTTCGCAACCCCAGAAATCGGCTAGTTGGCGGTCGGAAAAGCCAGCCTCTTTGGCCTGACGAAAAGATTCTTCATCAATGGATTGCAAATTGGTACCACGCAAAAACTGACCGATGGAATGAAGTTCAGCCAACTGGGTGGAAAACCATAAATCAATACCGGACTGCTTGGAAAGTTCCTCGGCGGTCATTCCAGCATCCAATGCTTTGTAAAGAAAAGTGGGACGGTCTGCGGAAGGCCGCTTAACCCCAGCCCGTAAGGCCGATTTATCAAGTTCCTGGTCCACTAGTTTGCCTGCCTCAAATCCTTTAAGCCCAATCTCTAGGGAGCGCATCGCTTTTTGGAAAGATTCTTTAAAAGTCCGACCAATCGCCATGGCTTCCCCCACCGATTTCATCGCCGAAGTCAGGGTGGAATCAGTCTCAGGAAATTTCTCAAAGGTAAAACGGGGCACCTTGGTGACCACATAATCGATGGAGGGTTCAAAAGAAGCCGGCGTTTCCTTGGTCACATCGTTTTGAAGTTCGTCCAGGGAATATCCCACTGCTAATTTAGCCGCAAATTTGGCAATGGGGAAGCCGGTTGCCTTAGATGCAAGAGCTGAACTACGGGATACCCGGGGATTCATTTCAATCACAACCATGCGGCCGGTTTTCGGATCCGTGGAGAATTGAATGTTACTTCCTCCCGTTTCCACACCGATTTCTCGGATGCAGGCAAAGGAGGCATCCCGCATCAATTGGTACTCCTTATCGGAAAGGGTCATGGCCGGAGCAATAGTGATAGAATCTCCCGTATGCACGCCCATAGGGTCAAAATTTTCAATCGAACAGATAACAACACACTGGTCCTTGTAGTCGCGCATTACTTCCATCTCGTACTCTTTCCATCCAAGCAGGCACTCTTCCATTAAGACTTGGTTGACCGGTGATGCATCGAGGCCTTTCTTAACCAACTCATCAAACTCTTCCCGGTTGTACGCGATTCCTCCACCAGTGCCCCCCAAGGTAAATGCGGGACGCAGAATGATAGGAAAGTCTCCAAGTTCTTCCAGATGAGACTGGGCTTCTTCAACGGAATGGATCGAAAAGGAGCGGGCCACATCCAAACCAATCTTGAGCATGGCCTGTTTGAAAAGCTCCCGATCTTCTCCCTTTTTGATCGCCTCAGGCTTGGCACCAATCATTTCCACCCCGTTGGCTTCAAGTACACCGGCATGGAAAAGATCAAGGGATAGATTGAGTCCGGTCTGACCACCCAAAGTGGGGAGCAGTGCATCTGGTTTTTCCTTCTCAATAATTTTGGTCACACTCTCAACCGTCAGTGGTTCCACATAAGTGGCATCCGCAAATTCCGGATCGGTCATGATCGTGGCCGGATTACTGTTGACCAGCGAAACTCGGTATCCCTCTTCGCGCAAAGCTTTACAGGCTTGGGCACCACTGTAATCGAATTCACAGGCTTGGCCAATAATGATGGGTCCGGATCCAATGATCAGGATATGTTCGATGTCGGTTCTCTTAGGCATGCGGCAGGAAAAAAATCAAAAAAAAGGCTCCTCGGGGAGCCGGCTTTTATAAAAAATCTGCAAATTGTAAGGATTCAATTCGGTGTAGAGATAGAATGGATTTCCTTTATGCCCATTTTTCCCAATCTCTCAAGAAGGAAAGGGGAAATGTTACTCACAATACCGGGGGATGTGCCTCCCCGCCTACGGCACTCGCAATTGCATCCTTAATTTTTTTCCCACCGGAAACAATTTCGACCGTCTTGCCCACACAATTGTAATTCCTGAGGGATTCTACAATACAGTCTGCCAAATCTTCACGGGGCAGGTATCCATGATGGCCCAATTGCTCGGAGACTTCGATTCTGCCCGTCCCCGGTGCATCAAGTAAAGTACCAGGTGCAAGAATGACATGGTCCAACCCAGATGCTCGCAGGGCTCCGTCAGCCACTCCCTTGGCCCTCAGGTAGTGCTGAATTCGAGGGGATTCACTATTGGGATCTGCTCCGATGGCACTGACCATAAGGAATCTGCGGACTCCATGTTTCTTGCAGTCCATGATCAAACGTACTGCCGCGTTTTGATCCACATCAATGGTTTTTTCCGGACCGGTATGCCCACCGGAACCCGCAGTAAAAACGACCGCATCCATGCCGGGCAAAAACTCGGCAATGCCTGATTCAAGATCCCCGATCACGGACGGTAAGCCAAGTGCAGTAAATTTAGTTTGCTGCCTAGAATCCCTGATTAAAGCAACAGGGGAAAAGTCATGGGCTGCCCACATTTTACCACTCAGTAGCGTGCCCACCTTTCCATTGGCTCCGACAATTAGGGTTTTCATACTTAATCTTGGTTACAAGAATGCTCAAAACGAGGCAAGGAATGACTGAATTTTATCGTCCTTACAGGAGGAATCATTAAAGATGATGCAGAATTTCGATTTGATTATGACCGCTCCCGTCCGTACCCGTATCGCTCCATCTCCCACCGGAGCCCCTCACTTGGGCACTGCCTATATGGCTTTGTTCAACCTTGCTTTTGCCCGCAAACATGAAGGGCGGTTCATATTACGGATTGAGGACACCGACCGTCAGCGTTCCTCTCTCGAATCTGAGCAGGCAATTTTTGATGCCTTACACTGGACCGGTATCCAATGGGATGAGGGACCGGACTGTGGCGGAGATCATGGGCCCTACCGCCAAAGCGAGCGGCTTGATCTTTATGAGAAGGAAATTGAGCGACTGCTTGAGAAAGGTCATGCCTATCGCTGTTTCTGTTCCGCCGAACGGCTTAATGAATTGCGGGTAAATCAGATGGCCAACAAGGAGACTCCGCGCTACGATGGTCACTGCCTTTCTTTAAACTCTGAAGAATCTGCTCAAAGAGCCGAGGATGAGCCTTTTGTGGTGCGGATGAAAATTCCCGAATCTGGAAAATGTACCTTTACCGATGAGTTACGCGGAGAAATTACCATTGAATGGGCTCAAATCGATCACCAAGTGATTCGAAAAACAGATGGGTTCCCCACCTACCACCTCGCCAATGTGGTGGACGACCATCATATGAAAATCAGCCATGTGATCCGCGGAGAGGAATGGATAAGCAGCACCCCCAAACATGTACTCTTGTACCAATATTTCGGATGGGATCGCCCAAATTTTGCCCACCTGCCACTCCTCCGCAATCCCGATAAGTCCAAACTATCCAAGCGGAAGAATCCCACCGGTATTTTTTATTTCCGGGATGCTGGCTACTTACCTGAGGCTCTAATTAATTACCTCGGAATGATGGGCTACACCCTGCCCGATCAGCGGGAGATTTTCTCGCTCGGTGAATTATCAGATTCATTCGATCTTACCAGAATTAGCCTGGGCGGACCCATTTTCGATCTCGCTAAGTTAAAGTGGCTCAATGGTCGCTACCTCAGGGAAAAGCTTCAGCCCGAAGAAGTGGTTGAGCGTTTACAAGCATGGAAAGCAAATCCTGATTTTCTAGGAAAGATCATGCCCCTAGCCTTGCAAAGACTGGAGACCTTTTCCGATTTTTTCCCGCTCGCCCAGTTCTTGCTTTCTGAGCAACCCGATTATGATGTGGATGCACTCACTGGGAAACTGCAACCGGATCAGCCCGCTAAATTGCTCAAAATCGCAGAGTGGGAACTGGAAAAGGCATCTCCCTGGGACCGTCATACCCTCTCCTCAATCTTTCAAAAAATAGCCGAAACCGAGGAGATGAAACTTAAACAGTTGATGCCCCTCTTTTTTGTGGCGATGAGTGGAACCCCTGTTTCTCTTCCCCTTTTTGATGGATTGACCCTGCTTGGCCCCGATCTCACCCGGATGCGATTACGCCTTGCATTGGAAGTTCTGGGTGAGTCAGGCAATGGACTGAGCAAGAAGGGATTGAAGTCTTTGGAAAAAGACTACGCATCCCGCTACGGCAACCGCATCGATTAGACTTCCCGAATTAAAAAATTTTCTTTCATGAGTGAACCAGAACAAACCGAGCAACATCTTGATTTCATCCGTACCCGGGTAAAAGCTGATCAGGAATCCGGCAAAAATAACAGCCGGGTGCATACCCGTTTCCCCCCCGAACCCAATGGGTATCTTCATCTGGGCCATGCCAAGAGCATTTGTCTAAATTTCGGAATCGCCAAGGAGTTTGGAGGATTTTGCAACCTCAGGCTGGACGACACAAACCCGGTCGCCGAAAAAACGGAATATGCCGAAGCCATCCAGAGTGATGTCCGCTGGCTCGGATTTGACTGGGAGGACCGCTTTTTTCATGCCTCCGATTATTTTGACCAACTGCACGACTGGGCTGTCCAATTGATCAAGGATGCCAAAGCCTTTGTTTGTGATCTTACCTTTGAGGAAATGCGCCAGCACCGGGGAAACTTGGTGAAACCGGGTACCAACAGCCCCTTCCGCGACCGCTCGGTTGAAGAAAACCTCGAACTTTTTGAAAAAATGAGGCTGGGCGAATTTCCCGATGGTTCCAAGACCCTGCGGGCAAAAATCGATATGGCCTCACCTAACCTGAATATGCGGGACCCGGTCATTTACCGTATTATTCATCAGGCACACCCTAAAACCGGGGACAAGTGGAAGATTTATCCATCCTATGATTTCGCTCATGGTCAATCCGACTCACTGGAGGGTATCACCCATTCCATCTGCACCCTCGAGTTTGAGCATCACCGCCCCCTGTATGACTGGTTTTGCGAAAACCTCGGTATTCACCATCCTCAGCAAATCGAATTTGCCCGCCTTAATTTAAATTACACCGTAATGAGCAAGCGGAAGATGCTCCGTCTCGTTCAGGAAGGTCATGTGAATGGCTGGGATGATCCCCGCATGCCCACCCTGCAAGGGATGCGTCGTCGGGGATACACCCCTCAGTCCATTCGTGACTTTTGCGAGAAAGTGGGTGTGGCCAAGCGCGACAATGTGATCGAGGTTGAACTCCTGGAGCATTGCCTGCGCCATGACCTCAACCTCTGTGCCCCGCGCCGTCTTGGGGTACTCGACCCTCTCAAAGTTACTATTTCCAATTATCCCGATGATCAGGTGGAAACCGTGGACGCAGTCAACAACCCTGAAGATCCGGATGCGGGCACCCGCCCAGTGAGCTTTTCCAAACATCTCTATGTCGATCGTAATGATTTCATGGAAGATCCGCCCAAAAAATACTTCCGTATGTCTCCTGGCAAGGAAGTGCGTTTGAAATACGCTTATTATATTACCTGCACCGAGGTGATCAAAGATGAGGATGGTAAGATTATCGAATTAATCTGTGAGTACGATCCAGAGAGCCGCGGGGGCGACACCCCGGATGGACGAAAAGTCAAAGGTACCATTCAATGGGTGGAAGCATCCACAGCCAAGGCATGCGAAATCCGCTTATATGACCGCTTGTTCAAAAATCCGGATCCCGAGAAAGTCGAGGATGGCGGAGATTTTACCGACAACCTAAACCCTGAATCTTTACAAACCATTAACACCGCGCTGGTCGAGGCTTCCATACTTAAGATGGAAACGGGCAGTCCTTTCCAACTCGAACGGGTTGGGTACTTCTGTATCGATCCGGATGGAACCGATTCAGGGAAGCTTGTGCTCAATCGGACCGTTGCCATGCGGGACAGTTGGGCCAAAGCCATTAAGTAAATCATTCCTTAAGCCCAAATATTCCCCTTTTATTCGGGCTTGCCATGCATGATCCATTTGCAATGATGCATCATTAGCTACCCTTGTTAATTACTACTATAAACCAGCCCATAAATAAACTATGAGTAATCAAGAATCAGAACCAGATATGAAATTATTCTGGGGGTGTTTCATCGCCCTCATTGCCACTGCATTTGGATTTATTGTCCGTGCACAAATAATCGGTGAATGGGGGGCTGAATTCAACCTCTCCAAGACTCAACAGGGAGAAATCTTTGGTGTCGGTCTATGGCCATTCGCCATCAGCATTGTTATCTTCAGTCTGATCATCGACAAGATCGGTTACAAGGTGGCGATGATCTTTGGCTTTGTCTGTCATGTTGTTTCCTTTTACATGACTTACACCGCCACTGGTTATGATTCCCTCTATTGGGCAACCTTTATTGTGGCTCTTGGAAATGGTACCGTTGAGGCATATATCAACCCAGTGGCTGCTACTATGTTCAACAAAGACAAGACCAAGTGGTTAAACATCCTGCATGCTGGATGGCCCGGCGGGCTGGTCCTCGGTGGTATTCTTGCCATCGGATTGGGCTCGGCAGACTGGCAGACCAAGGTCGGACTGATCCTTATTCCAACCATCATTTATTTCGTCATGCTTATCAAATGTGAGTTTCCCGAGAACGAGCGAGTGGCTGCCGGTGTTACCTATAAGGATATGCTCAAGGAAATTGGTGCCCTGGGTGCCTTGATCATTTCCGCATTGATCGTTTGGGAACTTGGTCGAGTCTTTGGATGGACGGACAATATGAAGTACGGGATTGTTGCCGTAGTAACTGTTGGATCGTTCCTTTATTTAAAATCTCTAGGTCGTCCCCTCTTTGTATTCCTCCTTTTAATTATGATTCCTCTGGCTACTACCGAGCTGGGCACGGATAGCTGGATTACTCCTCTGATGCAATCAGTTATGGGTGACAATGGTGCATGGGTATTGGTTTACACCTCTGCCATTATGGCCCTTCTACGCTTTTATGCTGGTCCCATTGTGCATAAACTTTCCCCTCTCGGATTGCTTGCCCTTTCCAGTGCGATTGCCTGCATCGGTCTGGTTGCACTGTCAGGTGCTACCGGAGCTGCCATGATCTTCGCCGCTGCCACCCTCTATGCATTCGGCAAGACCTTCTTTTGGCCAACCATGCTTGGTGTGGTCTCGGAACAGTTCCCCAAGGGAGGTGCTCTTTCGCTAAACGCTATGGGCGGAGTGGGTATGCTCGGAGTCGGTGTAGTAGGTGCTCAATTTCTTGGTTTATTCCAGGATCAGACCACTGAAAAATTACTCGCTGCTGAACAGCCTGCCATCCATGCAAAAGTTGTTGAGGACAAGCAGGGGGTTTTTGGTGCCTACAAAGCAGTAAGCCCTGAGAAAAAAGCTACCTTGGATGAAAAAGAGACTGCTGCCCTTGGTGCAATCGAAGCTGCCGCTCCGCAAGCCACCCTTAAAACCACTGCCCTTTTTCCCGCTGTCATGCTTGCATGCTACCTCTTGATTATTTTCTACTTCAAGGGTCGCGGCGGATACAAACCGGTGGATATTTTAGAAGAAAGCAAATCCTGAGGACCGGAATTTCTAGCGGTTTCCTCCCAACCCCATAAAACCTACTCAGAAATATGGCTAAGAAAAAACCCCTGCGCATCGGACTGATTGGATATGGCTTCATGGGCCGTACCCACTCCAACGCATTCCGTAAGGTACCCAACTTCTTTCCGGAGTTGAAGTACGAACCCCAACTTGCTGCTGTTTGTGCCCGTAATAAAGATCGGGCGGAAGCATTCGCAGATCAATGGGGATACGAGTCTGTGGAGACCGATTGGAAGAAGTTGATCGCCCGTGATGACATCGATGTGATCGATATCGCTGCTCCCAATAATGTTCATTACGAAATCGCTATCGCAGCTGCCCGTGCTGGTAAGGGCATCCTGTGTGAAAAACCCCTTGCTCTCAATTGCAAGGAAGGTGAGGAAATGGTACGCGAAGTGGAAAAAGCCGGGGTTGCCAACATGGTGTGGTACAATTACCGCCGCATTCCTGCCGTCACCATGGCGAAGGAAATGATTGATGAAGGCCGCTTGGGTAAGATCTATCACTACCGTTCCAACTTTCTTCAGGACTGGACCATCAGCACAGACCTCCCCCAGGGTGGAGAAGGCTTATGGCGTCTGGATGCCAAGGTAGCTGGAAGTGGAGTGACGGGTGACTTGCTTGCTCACTGTATCGACACCGCTATCTGGTTGAACGGTCCGATCGTGGAAGTAAGTGCCATGACCGAAACCTTCATCAAGGAGCGTGTTCACACTGCCACAGGCAAGAAGCAAAAGGTAACCATTGATGATGCCTGTGCTTTTCTTGCCAAGTTTGCCAATGGTTCTCTTGCTATCTTTGAGTCCACCCGCTATGCCCGTGGACACAAGGCCCTCTACACCTTCGAAATCAATGGTGCGGACGGTTCCCTCTTCTGGGACTTGCATGATCTTCACCGTCTCGATTACTTCGAGTACGACAAGGAAGATGCCAAGACCCGTGGCTGGCGCTCCATTCACGTCACCGATGGTGGCGAACACCCCTACATGGACAAATGGTGGGTACCAGGTCTTAACATCGGATACGAGCACAGCTTCATCAATCAGTTCGCTGATTTCGTCGCTGGCTACGGTTCGAAAAAGAAACGCCCCCTTCGTCCCGACTTCCGTGACGCGTTGGAAACCCAGTATATCTGCGAAGCCGTACTGGATTCCGCCAAGTCCGGCCGCTGGAAAAAAGTGGGCAAGATCAAATCCAAGGCGAAATAAGCCTAGGCCAGATCAGCTTAATTTAATCAAAAAGCCCGGTCAATCGACCGGGCTTTTTTGTGCTCAAATAAAATTTGGAATTGGTTGTTTACGTGGAACTTATTCCAAGCCCAACACCTTCTTACCTTCTTCCGAAATCATTCGTGGATTCCAGGGAGGATCCCAGACGATGTCCACTTCGGCAGATTCGACGGAAGGAAGACGAAGGATGCGTTGCTTGGCATCATCCGCGATCACAGGACCCATTCCACAGCCCTGAGCGGTCAGGGTCATTTTTACAAAGATCTGTTTACCATCATTCCCCTCTTCGACTCGAAGGTCATAAATCAATCCAAGATCGACGATATTGACCGGAATTTCGGGGTCATAACATCCACGCATTGCATCCCATACTTTCTCCTCGCTGAAGGGACCTTGATCCTCAGCTTCTTCCTTCTCCTTGAGAACCTCCTGCTTGATTTCTTCACCAAGGGCATCGAGTTCGGATTCTCCAACCCGGTACATTCCGGCATTGTCCCGCAAAGTGACTGAGCCTCCGAGGGACTGGGCAATTGCATAAGCAGCCCCTACGGGCAAGGTTATCTCATCGCCGGCTGGAATCACTGTGGCGGCGCAGGAACGGACAAGCGTTACTTCCTTATTCATAAATTTACGTTGCAAAAGTTAAGGTCGAAAACCGAAAGACCCACGATACCAGGAAAGCCAGGAATAGGAGCATCGTGGATCGTTCAAGGCTCCAAGTCTTTCATGCAGTTCCTCCCATCCGCTCATCTGAGCAAGCTTGGAGATTCCGGAGAATTGGGAGCCCGCCCTGGACTTGGAGCCCGAATCCAGCATCTGGGCAAAATCGTCCATGGGATTGCTCACTTCAGGCATTTCCACCACTTCGTAATCATTCAAATCAGCCAATCCAGCAGCCCGGTCAATCGCGTCGTACAAGCCGCCCAATTCCTGCACCAAACCAAGCCCATGAGCGTCCTTCCCCATCCATACCCTGCCCTCGGCGCATTGACGCACCGCTTCCAGATCAAGGTTTCGACCGTTGGCTACCAATATCAGGAATTTTTCGTAGAGGGATTCGACGTGCCTCTGCAAAACCGTCATTTCCCGATCGTCTTTGGGCCGGGAAACGCCAAGCAAATCAGCAGACGGATGCGTCTTGATCGAGTCGAAATAGGCTCCAAAACGCTTGCCGAGCTCTTTCAGGTTGGGGAGCAATCCAAAGACGCCGATCGATCCGGTGATGGTTTGCTCGTGAGCGAGCAACAGGTCGCAATCCGAAGCGATCCAGTACCCGCCTGAGGCGGCAACCGCCCCCATGGAGACGACCACTGGAACATCCTCCGCTCTGGCTCGACTGATTTCCCGCAAGATTGCATCCGACCCGGACACACTACCGCCTGGACTGTTTACTCGTAGAACAATGGCCTTGCATTTTTCGTCGCTCCATGCGGAGCGAATCCGAGAAACGATTTCCGCCCCGCCGACCGTGGAACCATCGTCACCGCCTCCATCCATGATCACTCCTTCGACGTAAATCACCGCCACCTCCGGCTTGCGGAAAGGATTGTCCCTTCTTCCCAAGGAATCGCCAGGTTGTGGGCGATCGAGGTAATCGATCAAGGCAACCTCTTCAAACCAATCTCCGTCTTCATTCAAGGCACCCTTTTCAATAATCAGATCTACGAACTGATCATGAGCGAGAACCTGATCGACCAAACCCGCTGCAAGCGCATCCGCCGCTTCAAAAAGATAACGATCGGCAAGCGAGGCATTGAGTTCTTTCGCAACAAGATTTCTCCGACCGGCTACAAACTCCAAATAATTGTTCCAACGCAAACCGAGCAGCCTTTCGATTTGCTCCCGATTTTCCGGGCTGTATCCCGTTGAGGTCAAAGGCTCGACTGCTCCCTTGAAGCGACCCGTTCGCACGACTTGCATACCAACCCCGTATTCAGCAAAGGTTTCTCCAAGAAAGAGATCCTGGGCAGCCAAACCATTGAGCAGCAAAGTTCCCGCTGGATCCATGATCAATTCGTCGCAGGCTGCATAAACCAGATAATCCAATTGCGTGGGACTGTGACAGAAACCAATCACAGGCTTTCCGGATTCCTTGAAGTCGTCCAAGCCGTCGATCATTTCAAGAACCGTGGAATATCCGCATCCGTAATCCTTTGGTTGAAAACCACCCGTTACGAGTATGCCGATGATGCGATTGTCATCTTTGGCGCGTCGGAAGGCGTCCAAGATTTCAAGCAGGTGCGCTTGAGTGGGCTTCCTCTCCCCGGTCAGGGCTTCTTCCGCGAGATCTTCAAAGGTTTGTCCGCCGGGACGCTCCGTCAGGTTCATGGTCAAATCCAAAACCAGAAAAGATGATTTATGGATATCCGTTTGGGGAGGTTGTAGAAGAGAGGAGAAAACCAAACTGAAAAGAACGATGAGAAAAAAGCCCAAAAGAAACATGCTTGCCAACGAGACGGCGAATTTGCGAAGGACGTCCAGGATGAATCTTTTCATTTACCGAGTAAAAGGACAAAAAACACACCCAGAGAGGAAAGGTCGAAGGAATTTTTGCAATGGTATGGAAAAAGCGAATACAATATAAAAAATGAAGCTGAATTCAAAAGGACAGTATTTTGAATATTTTTCATATAAGCTTTGGCAAATTTTGACTGCTAGCATAAGAATCCCCTTTGCGGAAAGGAATATATATTAGTGTACTTAAGTAATTCCAAAAGGATCAGCAACTTACTCATTCATCTTGCATGCAATCCACACGACTTGTTTTTTTACTTTTCAAAATCTTTGACCAAGTCCTCTCCTCTTGATCTTGGACTTCCTTGGTGGAGTTTGGGAGCGATCCGCTATTTAGAAAAAAATCATTCAAAATACAATCGAGTTTTCGAATACGGTTCTGGAGGATCGACAATTTTTCTTGGAAACAATTTTAGAAATGTAAAGACAATCGAACACGATCCGAATTGGTTTGATCAGGTAAATTCTAGGTTAGAAAGTAATCAACTAAAATCAGTAAATCTTGGACTTGCCGATATTGATTTGGCATGCATGGATCGTTTCGAGCGATGTCAATATTATCATGCTCTCGACGAGCGGGTAGATTTGGTGGTCGTAGACGGAGAAGATCAATTTGGCCCTGATTCAACTTGGTCCGCTCGCGTCTCCTGCTTTCTCAGGGCTCAGGAGTTCGTTTCCCTTGGAGGGTTAATTATTGTGGATGACTCTTGGAGATACCCCGAAATCAAAGAACTTTCCCTTGCAAAGCAGATAAGGGTTTTTCAGGGAATCGGCCCCTGCAGAAAGGGCATCACCTCGACCGACCTTCACTTTTACTAATGAGACGCTAAAAGAAGAAATCCGCATAAATCATTCGATGATCGGATCCTTCCAGGCAACGAAAGTGGTCTGCGATGCGACCGGAATCCGGGACGTAGGCATTGAACATCGCAGGACTGGCCAGCATGTAGTCGATTCGATCATAGCTGTCCTGTTTGGCGTAATGATGGGTCCAAAAACGCCCCATGAAGTCTCGGCAAGGAAGCATGTGATGCAAAACCGTCTTGTTCACCTGAAGAAATCGCCGGAGCGGGGCGCTTTTCTTGAAGTCGTTGAAATCTCCCACGATCAAGTGCATGGAATTTGATTCAGGAGGATGGTTTTGGCGGATAAAATCCCTGATGCATCGAGCTTCCTTTTCCCGAAGCATCGATGACTGAGGATCGTCGTCTCGCTCCGTCCACTTGCTCTTCAGGTGAAGATTGAAGAGGCGCCACTCGATTCCTGAGGTTCGAAAAGTCACTTCCATCAGCCCACGACGGAGAAAAAGCTTCTGATTGAAATATTGGAGCTCAAGGTTCGAATGATCGATGCAAACTTCAAGGGGCAAACGACTCAGCAATGCCAGGTGTCTCTCTTCGCCCTCTCGCCCCTTGGCCCAAAAGCAATGTTTGTAGTTTCCTATTCCGCTGGAATTCAAATCCTGCCAAAATTCTTCCAGCAAAGGCGCTCCTCCCATCTCCTGAATGGCCAGCACGTCCGGATTCACACTTTTAACGATCGAGCGTATGATCTTTTTCTCGCTTTCCGGCTTGGGATAGTTCTCCAACCACCTGTCGCCCGCCAAGCGATCCATCACCAAGTAGTTCCTTAGGTTGAAGGACGCCACGCGAACGCGCTCCCCCCACAGGGCGGAAGCGATGCATACAAGGATAACGGCCGAACCGGATCGCAAGTTTGCCTCAACTCCCGCGTATGACTTTCATGACCAGCCTCTCCCCGCGACCGATTTCCAAACGGTCCTTGTACTTGGCCGCGTTGGCGTAATCCTTGAGAGCCTCCGATCCATCTACGTTCCTCAGCAACAGGTATGCGCCTTGCACGGGATAAATCTCGGCATAACCGGACCACCATACCAAATTCGCCTTTCGTGTGCTCGATGGTTCGAACTTGATTCGATGGTCGCCGAATGGCTCGCCGTTGAACTCGGCATATTTGACCGGGTTGTACTCGACGTCCTTCCTGCCCCCCTTGGTGAGCTTTGCCTGAATCTCCTTCCATGATTCGTCGAAGGGAAACTTCAATCGCTTGCCTTGAACCGGGTCTACGTAAAGAGCGCCGTCGCCGGAAGCTTTCTTGACGTCCTCAATGGTTGCGTTCTTGGCATCGGCCAAAACCGATGGAGATTTGACGCGGATCACCAAAATGGTGGGAAATTCGACCGATGAGGGCTCCTTGGCTTCTCCCCAAAAGGACAGGCCGGCGTGCGTGAGTTCGAAATTGAACTCAAAGGTGGTACCGTTGTCCCATTCTCCTTTTACCGTGGTGGTCTTTCTGTCATTGGATACGGGTGGACTTTCCGCGAGCGATTTGAGCTTGCGATGTTCATGACCCCCTCGATCTCTGAACTCTCCATAGAAGGTGACGTTATACGGGTCTTTTTGTACCCTTTGCCCATCCTTGAGCAACCAGACGTGCGCCGATCTTCCGGACGCTACCACTCCGGCCTCAAAAGCAACGCTTTCCAGATAGCAGTTGTAGTTGCCCCATTTTCCTGAACCATAACGATCCAGAGCCTTTTCATTACCCGACAAAATCGTGGGGACCAAGGACTTCTTCAATTTCTGCAAGGCCTTGCCCAAGGCGACCGATTGGGCGGAAAGCTTGTCCCATGAAAGAACATATGGCGAAGAACGCCTCGGTACGCTGAGGGTGATCACGTTGTCGTCCGCAGAAACGAAGGTTGCTTGCAAGGGGTCTCCCGCGGCGCTGACCCAGCTGTGCACTTTGTCCAAATCCGCTTCCACGACTTTTGGGGGAACCACCTTTTCAGGTTTGGAAGCCAATGTTTTGGCAGCGGGGGGAGCCGGACGATGCTTTTCGGCCAGCGCCTGCAGTAATTTTGCCAATGTTTGGGATTCATCGGAGAATTTGCTCATCTCCAAAGTGAACTCCTGAGCCCCTCCGTTTCTTGCCAGAGAGAGTTGATCTGCCTGCAAAGAAACGAATTTTGCCTTGAGCGAACGACCGTCTGCACTTTCCCAGTCATGTTCGAGGTCCAAAGCCTCCGGCCCGAGGTCCGCTTCAGCCACCACTTCGGCCACGACTTCGTCGAAAGGCGAGGATGGAGCAAGTGCCGGAGCAAGCTTGGGGGCGCCGAGTTGCCTCGCCAATGCCTGCGACTCTGCGGACAGGGTATTGAGGGGGGCGGGATAAACGACGCCGTTGCTCAATTTGATGGTAACGGTTTGAGCGGCTTCATCAAAGGATAGAAAGGATGCCTGCAAGGTTCTTCCCTGCAGGTCCGTCCATGAGTGGAGGGTCTCTTCCTGTCCGAACAAATGCAACAGTGGAAAGAGAAGAAAGGTTGATATAAGGTAGGGCTTTTTCATGCTTCCTGAGGTTTTGGTTCTTCGTTGTCTAATTCCCATGACAAAGTCACGGATATCTTTTTTTGCTCCCAAGGATGGAAAACGTCAAAAATTTTTCCCGGATTTAAGATATTGTTGGGATCAAGCGCTTGCTTGACCGCGCGCATGGCAGTCCATTCCGCATGGTTGAACTGATCTCGAACAAAGGGTGTTTTGGCCAACCCCACTCCGTGCTCCCCGCTGATTGCCCCGCCCAGTTCGATCACCTTGCTCATCAATTCACGAAGCGCGCAAACCGCCCGACTCGTCTCCTCCTCGTTTTCCTCGTCGTACATCAGATTGACGTGCAGGTTCCCGTCTCCGCAGTGCCCGAAGACACCTATCCTGATGCCATGTCTCTTTCGCAGTTCCTCAACGCTTCGAACCAATTCGACTTGTCGTTTCAAGGGTACCACCACGTCCTCATTCAGTTTTGTGGAAGCCAGCTTTTTCATCGAAGACGAACCCTGCCGACGGACTTCCCACAATTTCTCCGCCTCCTCCACGGTTTTGGCCGATCGATAAGCCAGAGAAGTTTCCTTCAACCAACTTTCCAAAGCCTCACTCTGCTCTTCCACTTCCCGTTCGTTTCCGTCCAGTTCCATCAGCAGCATCGGCTGAGGACCAATCGAGGGGAACACTTCCGAACCCAGGTATTTTTGCAGGCAATCAATCGTCCACCGATCCATGTACTCGAGAATGGATGGGCGCAGACCCAGTTTACGCAAAGCTTGCGGAGAGGACAGTGCCGTTTCGTCGGATTCGAAAGCTCCAAGAAAGGTACGGGTGGTCTTAGGCAAATCAATCAGACGGACTGTAACCTCGGTGACCACACCCAACGTTCCCTCGCTGCCCACCCAGAGGTCCCGCAAGTTGTAACCGGTGGCAAACTTGCGGGTCGCCCTACCCCAACGCGCGTATTCCCCATTGGCAAGGTATCCTCCAAGGGCGAGTACGTAATCTCGGGTAACTCCATACTTCACACAACGCAAACCACCTGCATTGCAGGCGACGTTCCCTCCGATGGTACAGAATTTTTTGGAGGACGGATCGGGCGGGTAAAACAGCCCCAGTTGTGCCGCAGCAGCCTGAAGATCGGCCACCAACACGCCCGGACCACAACGGGCAAGTTGATTCTCCTCGTCTATTTCCAGATCATTCAACCTGGACACGTCGAGCACCCATCCTCCACGGATCGGGGTTGCTCCACCGGTCAGGGATGACCCCGCCCCACGGGCGGTGACGGGCACGCAAAAGCGGTTGGCGATTGCAAGGACCCGACCAACCTGGTCAGCCTCTTGCACCTGAATAACCGCTTCAGGCAAGAAACTGATCTTGAGGCCATCGTAGGAAGCGTCTTCTCTTTTTTCGCAAGCAGTCTCCACGCAGCCGCCCAATTGTTCGCGCAATTGCTCAAGGGGAAGGTGCCGGGAAGAGGATTCTTTCATAGCAGAAGCTTTACCTTACAAGGGGTCCCATGTTTCATCCATGCAAAAAACCTACTTAAGATCGTCATCCTTTCCCTCTTAAATATGCAAGGACGCCGGCTCCGGCAACCAGTTGAAACGAATGGTATAGGGCAAGGGGCAAAACGATCCAGATCCAGCCCTGAATCGTCCCTGTTCCCATCATCGCGAAAACAAGGGGAATTCCGGTGGCAAGCGACTTTTGAGAAACCACGAAATAAATGCTTTTTCGCTCGGGCATGCTTACCCCCGCAATCATCCCGCATGCCCAGCCAAAAAAGGAGAGAATGAGCCAGCAGGCAATTATCCATGCAAGTAATTCCATCCATTGATTGAAGGAGTGATCCAGCAGGCCTAGTGAAGTCCCCGAGGCAAAAGCGATATAGGAGAGGAAAAGAATGCATCCCTGAGGCACCATTCTTTCCCAGTTCCCCACCGGTTCGCCCACCAAGGGTATTTTCTTCGATAGATACCCTAAAACAGCGGGTAAGACAATCAGGAGTCCCAACCTTGGGTAAACCCCCTCGGCCATACTCAAGCAAGAGACTCCATCATATCCCACACCGTAAAGCCACCCACCGCTCAACAGGGGAAAAAGAAAAGGAGCGATGAAATTGGAAAGAAAGGAGTGCCCAAGGGCAAACTCGATATTCCCTCCTGCCTCTCGCGCATAGACCACACAGCTTGATATGGTGGAGGGCAGAACCAGAACCACCAGAAACCCAAGGAGGTAGGAAGAGGAGGACAGGTTGGACAGGAAAAGTGCAGTTGCCACAATCCAGGGCAGAAAGAAAATGCCGCACTGCACCACCAGGGTGACCATCGGGCGCTTCAACTCCAACCACAACCCGTTCAGGGAAAGGCTTCTTCCCAGAAAAACAAAAACGATAAAGGTCGCTACCGATGACCACTGTCCGGACTGAACCCATTTGCTTGCACTGAATGGATCCGGGAAAAGCGCCCCGGCCACCGCAGCCAGCAACAACCCCAAGACAAATCCTGTTCCTGCGGGAAAACCTCGATTCCTTGCCTCGATTTTCATAATAAGATTAATAAATCAATTGGCGCAAACTGGCCCGATATCCAACCGTTAATGCGAAAACCCTTTTTTCTCCCATGACCATTCGACTTCTTACCGTGGATGCCGCCGGCACCTTGGTGCGGCCCTGGCCTTCCGTAGGCGCCGTATACGGAAGAACCGCCCGTGAATACGGCATCGAAGCAACGGATGACGAGGTCGATCGAAATTTCTACCAGGCATTTGGGAAATTACAGGTTTGCAAGAAAACCAATGGAGGAGAGGAGAAGGAATTCTGGAGACAGGTGGTAACCGAGACCTTCCGGCCTTTTTCCGGAGACAAAGACATCGAACCCTTGTTCGAAGATTTGTGGAACCTCTTTGCCCGCGGTGATTGCTGGAAAGTGGCCGAAGGTGCAATGGATACCTTGACTACGCTCCGAGATCGTGGCTATGAACTGGCGGTGCTTTCCAATAACGATTCCCGGCTCCGCACCGTACTCGCCGATCTCAAAGTCGATCAAGTCTTCCACCACCTTTTCATTTCCAGCGAAATGGGCTGCGAAAAACCCGACCTTGAGATCTTCAGACAGGTTGAAGCTTCCACCGGCAAGCTACCGGAAGAAATCCTTCACTTGGGGGACAGTCATGCTCGTGATTTTGAGGGAGCGCGCAAAGCGGGATGGTCGGCCCTTCTCTTTGGCAAACCCAAGTTGGAGACCGATCAGATTTCCTGTTTTCCCGAATTGCTTCATCGCTTGCCGTGATTGAATTGTCCTCGTCCATTCCACTCGAGCGATTACAGGCTCTGCAAGCCGAACAAATTGCCATCCGCTCGGTTTCTTCCAATGAATGGATCGCCTACCTTGACTTCAAAGAGGTAACGGAACCATCTTCCTTAGACCCCAAGGGAAGCCTGGAGCATCTTCAATGCAAAGAAGAAAAGCCCTCCGGCCTTTCCTTCGAGGGCTGGGTGGGGTTTTTCGGATACGAGTTTCTCGCCTCTCATTTCGGACTCAAGCTTATCGCTTCTCGTGACCTTAGCGTACCGGATGGATGGTTTGGCAGACCAACCAGCCTTGTTCGCATAACCGACGAGACCACCCGCATCGAATCCTTCAATTCGCAAAGAGAGCGGGAAATCGCAGAAATGCTCGAGGCTTCCTCCAACCCTGTCATTCCTCGGTTCAAGGCAAAGTCACTCAAGTGCAACCTTTCTTTCGAGCAATACCAACGGCTCTTTCATCAGGCCCGTGTAGCCATCCTCGACGGAGAAACCTATCAGATCAAGATTTCCCAGCGCTTCGAGGCCAAGGCCGAGATCGATCCCCTGCTTGCGTTCGTCAAACTTTCACGGGCGAACCCGGCTCCGGAAGCCTTTTTTCTTCACACCCCTTCCTTCTCGATCGTAAGCTGCTCTCCGGAGATGGTGATTGAAAAAACCGGCGACCGGATTCTCACCCGTCCCATCGGAGGCACCTACGCCCGAGATGCTTCGCTTTGCGAGCAATCCGTGATCGAACGGTTCCTCAGCGACCCCAAGGAAGTGTCCGAGCACAACATGCTGGTGGATCTGGAACGCAACGACCTTTCCTCTTTGTGCCTGCCCGGAAGCGTACGCCTGGAAAGATTCCGGGAAGTCGAGACCTATTCGCATCTTCATCACCTCGTATCCACCATCCGTGGAAAACTTAGGCAAGGGGCTACCCTCGGGGATATTCTCAAGGGAATGTTGCCGGGCGGAAGCATCACCGGTTGTCCCAAGCATCGCACCATGGAATGGATCGATCGTCTGGAACCCTGCTTTCGCGGACCTTACACCGGCAGTTTCGGCATTATCGAGGACGGGGGAGATTTGCGGTTCAACCTCATCATTCGCTCCATGTTGATTCTGGGCGATCGTTGCTACACCCAAGCAGGCGGAGGCATCGTTGTCGATTCCACTCCCGAATACGAATACCGTGAAAACCAAATCAAGGCTCAAGCCTTGCTTGACCTTTTGGCATGATTCTTCTCGTTGATCATCAGGATTCCTTTACCCGAAACCTTGAGCATCTTCTGGCCGGTTTCGATGAAGTCATGGTACGAGATCGCAAGGAAACCACGCCCTCGATGATCGAGCATGCCGAAATGCTGGTGCTTTCCCCCGGCCCCGGTCGCCCAGCCGACTACCCCGAGACTGTGGCTCTTTATCAAGCTTGGAAAGGCAAACTTCCCATCCTTGGAATCTGCCTTGGGTTTCAGTTGATTCTTGAGCAGGAGGGAGGGGCGATCATCCGACAGTCCCGGGTTCTCCACGGCGTGGAGACCGATGCATCGATAGACCCGCTTTCTGCAACCTATCGAGGAATGGGGAGCGTCCTGCGAGTCGCCCGCTACCACTCCCTGCAAATCGACCCCAACAGTCTGTGCGCTCTTCCTTCCACCATTTGCATTACGGGAAAAGATCCCATTGGGGACGCTCCGCTCAGTTTCGAGGACTTGGAACGCAAACTCTTTGGCTTGCAGTACCACCCTGAATCCTTTCTAACCAACAATGGATTTCAGCTGATCGCAAACGTTCGTCATGCAAGCTTGGAGGGCAGCGGGGCAACCCGACAATCATCCTGAGCCCTGGGGACTCCCTGGTGCTTTCACAACTTTTCGTGTCTTTGCAGGTGGCAAGACTCCGTTCCTTGATCAGCACCTCGACCGTTTGCTCGATTCTGCAAAGCGACTCCACTTAACTTGGCTTCCTCCACTGGATGAAATCCATAACCGCACCTCTGCCTACCTTGATGATTTGGGAAATGAGTTTTTCGGACTGG
>JAYNJW010000025.1:0-22596 GCA_038110535.1 Opitutia bacterium
TTTAGCGGAACCGAATTAAATTCGAGTAAGTGGGATGTGGCTTGGTGGGATGGGGGTACAGCTCCATCCATTGACCAAGTTAACAATCGAGTGGAGTTTACCAAGGGCTCATCCTACGAAGCAAATTTGTCCGATCTGATGAATGTACCCAATCCAAATGCGGAGAGTGAGTATAGCTATGGCTATGATGCTTCATATGGATTCGCCCCAAGTACCATTGCGGATATGAATGTTCGAATTCATGAGGAACAAATTTTGCCAGAGTACAGTGATTACGGCGTGGATTATATTTATTACTCGGATGGCTTCCTTTCTCGCTATGACTGGGATGAACAGCAGGAAGTTCAGGAACCTTATTTATATCAAAGAACTGGGCCGAATACCGCTAAAATTACCATGCAGTCTCCGGGTGAGCTTTATGTAGCTGACTTGACCTTCACCTCCCAGAATTCGGGGACCGGCACTTGGGAGGAGACAGAAGATGGCGACACTTACAGTGGGAATTTGACTTTTGATATCATATTTAGTCCGCATAGCTTGTTGGAATTTTCACAATCGGATGATATCGAGGGGATCGAATTTGAACTAATGATCCCTAATGGAGCACCGGATAATACCTGCATCGGATTGTTCGCTGTTGATTACAATGCAATGTTTAACGCTACCTCCGATGAGCAAGAAGAAGGGGCTATAAAATTTGATTTAGATCTGTGTTATTTTAACGGGTTAGTTGAGATGGAGTTCAATCACAAGGATCCGGAAACGGGCGAAGAAAACAGCACTTCGCAAAGTGCTCAACTGGGAGTTCCTCAAAAAATCGCTTTTTATTACCAAGATGGGAGAATTCATTTTTTTCATAACGATCAACCAGTAAAAGATTACTCATATGAGAGGGGTTCGGAAATCTTTTTGATCCGTGCAGAAAATGAGTCGGACTTAGACTTTTCTGTCTATCTTCAAAATGTCCGTATCCTCCGCAAAAAATCCTACCCGCAGGGTTGGATGTGGATGGATTATTATCCATGGGCCTATTCCTATGATTCCAATAGTTGGTTGTATTTTCAACTGGCCAAGGATGCAGATGGACATCCCGGAATGATTTATTGGGACACCGCCACGGAAGACTGGGATATTTATTACCCCGCTCTTTCGCCCGAGCAGTCTGCGGATCAGGAAAAAGCAAGCCAGTCACTCAATCAGGACTAACCAATACCGTATCCTTTCCTGAATTTCAGGAAGCTCTACAAATTCGGTTTGCCTGATAGTGGCTACCAATAGAAAGTGTTTCTTATGCACTATTTACAATTTGCACTATTAACCGTGGTTTGTTGGGGAACCTATGGCGTATGTATGCATATCGGTTCCAGCAATATGGGAGATAAAGAAAATGGGAGGATAATGGCTTTTCTCTGGGTGGGACTGGCATACTTTTTAACAGCGGTAATTGCCCCATTGATCATCCTAAAATTAAAGGGTGGAAATATCGCGTTTTGGAGTTATCCAGCAAAAGGTTGGCAATGGTCCCTGATTGCAGGCACTCTAGGTGCAATCGGAGCATTAGGCGTACTTCTTGCCTTTGGGAAAATGCCCAGTCCGGCCTATGTGCCCGTGATCATGTCGATCATTTTTGCCGGGGCTCCGATGGTCAATGCATTGGTGAGTACAACAAAGGAAGGTAACTGGGCCTATGTGCGCTGGCCCTTTGTTCTGGGCATCGCCCTGGCTGCACTGGGTGGTTATATGATCACCAAGTATGCCCCCAAACCGCCCAATCCGGCTGCTGCGGTGGAGCAATCAAACACCTGAAAATTAAACTTGGTGGATTTACATCATCCACAAGAAGGATGAAGCAATCGAACAGAAGCTTGAGCTGGGAGAAGCAAAGATGGAAAGATTTCCAGGCTCAGGTAAAAGAAGTCTGTACATCCAATCTTTTTCAAAAAGAACGCTTCCCAGGATGGACGGGGTGGGAATCCTGGAAAGATTTTGATGATTTTACCAAAGCATGCCCGCTGACCACGAAGCAGGAATTGGAAGAAGATAGAATATTACATTCTCCCCATGGAAGGAATTATACTTTCCCTTTAGAGAAATATGCCCGGTTTTCTCGAACCAGTGGGACCCGTGGGCAATCCATGAACTGGATGGACACAGAGGAAGACTGGCAATGGATGCTGGAAAACTGGAAAGAGATATTGCAGAAGGTTGGAGTAGGGAAAAGAAGTCGTTGTTTTTTTGCTTTTTCGTTTGGTCCATTTCTTGGTTTCTGGACAGCGTACGAAGCAACTGTTCAAAAAGGATGCATTGCGATTCCGGGCGGTGGGCAATCCACCAAGGCCAGACTGCAGGCAATTTTGGAGAATGAAGTGGAGTATCTTTTTTGTACCCCCACCTATGCATTGCGACTAATTGAAACGGCCAAGGAAGCCCAACTATCCCTGAAGAATCATTCGCTCAAAAAAATCATTGTGGCTGGAGAGTGCGGGGGGAGTGTGCCAGAGATTCGTCAGCTGATCGATCAAGCATGGGGGGCTAAAGATTTACTTTATGATCATTATGGAATGACAGAGGTTGGCCCGGTGGCATATGAAATCCCCGGCACCCAGGGTGGCTTGCGCATATTATTGGACTCCTATCACGCCGAGATCATTGACCCGGAAAATTTAGAACCGCTCGATGATGGTGAACTCGGTGAGTTAGTTCTGACCCCATTGGGACGGACGGGCTCTCCAGTGCTTCGCTATTGCACTGGTGATTTGGTAAGGGTGAGCCGGGGAGTGGATGATGCGGGCCATCCCACATTTGATCTTGTCGGAGGAGTGCTTGGAAGAGCCGATGATATGATAATTGTTAGGGGAGTAAATCTATACCCTTCTGCGATTGATCGAATCGTACGAACTTTTCCTGAGGTCCAAGAGTATGAGGTGGTAATCCATCAATCCCGGGGAATGAAAGAGGCTCTTATCCGGGCAGAGTGCGATTCCTCAGTGGCTCATGCTTTAGCAGGGGCCATTCATAATTCCCTTGCACTCAGAATTCCAGTGGAGTGTGTACCCCAGGAATCTTTGCCCAGGTATGAAATGAAAGCGAATCGATGGATCAATCAAAGTAAGAAAGCAGGATGAAGCCCTTTATTGAAATTAGGAATCTGACCAAGACATATCCATCGGTAGCCGGAGAATTTTCCACTCCAGTACTAAACAATCTTTCTTTGGAGGTAACGAGTGGAAGAACCCTCGGATTGATCGGTCCATCGGGGTCCGGAAAAAGCACTTTGCTCAATATAATGGGTGGATTGGATGTGCCAACCAGTGGAGAGGTATGGATTGATGGAAATCAAGTGCATCAATTATCCCCGAATGAAGCCGCATCTTTTCGTAACCAAACCATTGGGTTTATTTTTCAGTCCCACCATCTTTTGCCCGCCCTTACTGCCCATGAAAATGTGATGGTTCCCACCCTTGCCGGCCATAGAAAAGGGAGTGGGTCCGATGGTTGGGAGCTTGCCCATCAATTGCTCGAACAGGTCGGACTAAAGGAGCGGGCCAACCATAGGCCCAATCAATTATCGGGTGGTGAGAAACAAAGAGTTGCGGTTGCCCGAGCCCTGATCAACCGACCAAAATTGTTACTTGCGGATGAACCAACCGGGGCCCTCGACCGGGCAAATGCAGATCATTTGATGGATATACTTTTGCGTTTAAACGAGGAATTTGAATGCACCATGCTGGTGGTTACCCATTCGATGGAGCAGGCAAAAAGAATGGATGATATCTGGTCGTTTCAGGACGGAAAACTCAATGCCATAGATCAATGAGTATCTGGCGAATTATTTTCGCCAATCTCTCTTATTCGAGAAGGCAACACTTAGGCACATCTCTGGGGCTGGCCCTTGCCTCGATGGTCCTGGTAGGTTCATTAACCATTGGTGATTCTGTCCGTGCTACCCTCGCTTATAAAGCAAGCGAGCGTCTAGGCTTGATCACCCATGTGTTTTTATCCGGGGATGGATATTTCCATGCAGACTTGGCCGATCGTATCTTAAAGTCGGAGGATTTTGACAGGGAGATAAAGGTAGCCCCGGTGCTGATCACAACCGGTACCCTTTCGAGCCCGGACGGAAGAACGCACGCCAGTGGTATTACCGTTTTGGGAATCGATCACAGTTTCTTTAACTTCACCGAGGATTCCCGGCCGGTGCCCGACCTGACAAGGCGAGGATACTGGGCAAGCCCCGATCTTGCCGCTGAGCTGGAAACTGAGGTTGGTGCCCGCTTGGTGTTGCGGGTGGAGGAGCCCAGCCTGTTTTCGAGGGACGCTCCCTTATCCGGTGAACGAGATGCCCGCTTTGTTTCCTGGAATCGTCCGTATCTGGGAGAGGTTCGTCCTGCGGCACTGGGCAATTTTTCCTTGCGTGCAAATATGCAACCAGCCCGTACCATTTTTGTGCCGCTATCCATGATTCAGGAAGATATGTTTGCCAGTTTTTCGACGAATGGAGAAAGGACAGATTTAGCCAATCTTCTCCTAGTTGGTACCGGGAAAAAATCAATCGATCCATTGATGGGTGCGATGGAGCGTTGCTGGACTTTAGCGGATGCAGGACTGGAAATTAAAAAGCTTCGATCTGAGGATGCATGGAACCTTCGAAGCCGGAGTGTTTTTTTGTCGGACAGGATTGTTAGTGCAGCCAGACAAATCAATCCCTCCCTGCAGGGTGAGCTGACCTATTTGGTAAATGCGATTGCCAAGACTGAGGAGCAGGGCGATGCAAACACCTCCCTCATTCCTTATTCGATGGTAACCGGGGTGGAGCTTCATCCGGGTGGTATCCTTGGGCCGGATTGGGAGGATACCAAGATTGCCATAAACGAATGGGCGGCAAATGACCAGAATTTGTCCGTGGGAGATTGGATCAGCTTGGAATATTTTATGGTGGGCGACCGGCGAGAGCTAATCGAAAAGAGCCGGACTTTTGAGGTGGGAAAAATTCTTCCCATGCCATCAAAAATTCCATCCGGACAGGAGAGCGACTGGACGCCAAAGTTTCCCGGTCTCAGTGATGCAGAAAATTGTGGCGAGTGGGATACGGGTATTCCAATCAAACATAAGATTAGACCACAGGATGAGACCTATTGGGATGATTACCGGGGAAGCCCCAAGGCATTCATCTCTTTAAAGGTTGCAGAAGAGATGTGGGAAAATCGATGGGGAAAGCTGACGGGGCTGCGAATAGATGGAAAGAAAAATGCCGAGTATTTAAACCAGCAATTACAGAACGAACTTAGCCCCTCCAACTTTGGCATTCAGCGGTTGGACTTAAAGAAAGATGCCGAACAAGCCATTTCTGGCCCCGTGGACTTCAGCCAGCTTTTTTTATCCTTTGGGTTTTTTGTGGTTTTGTCCGGACTATCCCTTGGGGCTATGCTCTTCGGGTTCTCTCTGGAACAAAGAAACCGCCAGGCCGGCATGTTACTTTCTTTGGGATATACCCCGAGGAGAGTAAACCTAATCATCTCAATGGAAGCAATGGTTGTTTGTTTGCTGGGCACATTGATGGGGCTTGGCTGGGCGTGGTTTTTTGGGCACGCGGTGTTGTGGATGTTAAATGGGGCATGGGGCGGGGCGGTTTCGAAGCTCGATATCTTTTACCTGCCAAGCATGGACTCTATAATCATAGGAACAAGTTCCTCCTTTGTAATCGGGCTGATTTCCTTATTCTGGGTGGTCCGAAAACAATTGCAAAGCCGCCCGGTTGCATTGATCCAGGGCGGCGAATTTCTTGATGGGCCAAACTTGCCAAGAAAGAAAAAATGTTGGAAATGGGGATGGATTGGGATGGAAGTCTTTGCCTGGACAACCTTAGTTGGAACCGTCCTTTATGCTTGGTTTTTTGGTCTTCCTCCGGGACCAAGTTTTTTTGTTTGTGGGGCCATGGTCCTGTTGGGAGGAATGATTCGCTTTTTCAAAAGCCAGGCAATATCAAAACCTACACAAGGTCGAAAAACGAAGGATTTGTTGTTACATCTGGATTATCGCAGAGGAAGAAAAATCACCGTCTTGGGCATGCTCGCAGTGGGCACCTTTCTGGTTGTTGGTGCGGGTGCATTCAGGCAGGGATTGCCTGAGCAGTCGAATCATTTACGGTCTGCAACGGGCGGATTTTCTTTCATCATGAATACGAGCCTGCCCCTCTACGATGATTTATTGAGCGAGGAAGCGAGCGAGCTGTTTGATTTAAGTATGGATCTCTTGGAGGGTCTATCAATCGTGCCCTTGCGGACTCAAGAAGGAGATGATGCCAGCTGTTTAAATTTACACCAATCCAAACATCCCCAACTCTTGGGCATACCGGTTGATCAAGTGACAGGCAGGTTTACATTTATCGATGGGAACTGGACATCATTAGAAGAACCTGAGCAGTCGGACATAATAATGGCAGCAGTTGATCAGAACACCCTGTTATGGTCCTTAAAAAAAAGGGTAGGTGACCGGATTACCTATGTGGATGGAGAAGGGGAAAAATTTGAGGTTGAATTAGCGGCGGTGATAAAGGGCAGTTTTTTACAGGGGGGGCTCTATATTTCGGAAAAAAACTGGCAGAAAAAGTTTCCCCGAATCGGAGGTTACAAGGAATTTTGGATTGGAGGTAACGGAATGATTGATCCTGCAATGAATCATTTACAAGACAGGTTGTATAATTACGGGGCACGATCCCGGTCGACCCTACAAAGATTGGGGCAGCTGAGAATGGTTGAAAATACTTATTTGTCTATTTTTCAGGCCCTTGGCGGGGTGGGGGTTGTTTTGGGAACGATTGGTTTATTTGTTCTCGTACTAAGGAATCTCTGGGAACGCAGAAAGGAGCAGGCAATACTGGGAGCAATAGGATTTTCCTTAGCACAGTTACAAACGATTGCCATGAACGAAAATAAGCGGGTGATTTGGATCGGACTAGTTCTTGGTTTTGGGGGAGGTTTGTTGGGCTTAATTCCCGCGATGATTGTTCAAAAGCAGGACCTATCACTGACCAGTGTGTTGGGCTTTGGGGCGAGCCTGTTCCTTTTTTCCTATCTTAGCTTATTTCTTTCAGTCCAGATTGGCTTACAACAACATCCCTTTCGTTCATTGCGTGATGAATAGTAAAAAATTGAACCGCTTCTTCCTAGCTCTGCTCTGTCCATTGGTGTGCTTTGGGTTAGAGGGAGAAACCTTGCCCGATCAGGAAGAAATGTGGCAAACAGTATATGAAGAAAAGTTCGAACAAGTAGAGAATGATAAACTACCGGAGGATTTCTTTGTGTTGGATGGAGAATTTAAGGTTGCATCTCACGAGGGTAGAAAGTGCCTGGTGATGTCTGGGACGCCCGTGGGCGAACACGGTATTCTTTTTGGGCCAAGGCTAAGAGCCGAGAGCCTGGAGCTTTCCTTTTCCTGTCTTGGAGGATTGAAGAGCAGAAGACATAATGTTTTTGCCGGAACAGTTGGAGGAATAAGAGGCTTGGGGTTCCGGGTAAATCCCGCCTCTCGGGAAATGATCTTCTCCGCCCCCGATGATTGGCAAAGAGCTTTTTCTGTGAATTGGTCATCCATGGAATGGATGCGTTTGAAAATCCGTGCTGAGGGGGATTTGTACAAAGAAAAATCACAAGTAACCATAGAAGTTTGCAAGGAATCTGAACCTGATCAAACCGTGTTGGCGACCCGCTTGGTTGTGGATGGCATGATCCGTAGCGGAAAATGTGCCATCTGGGGATTTGCCTACTCAGAAAAGAAAATGTGCTGGGATGATTTGCTTATCCGTACAAAAAACTAGAAATCAGGGAAGAATTAAATGTGTAGATAAAGATACACTTGCCATGTAAGAAAACTTTTGAACCATCGAGTATATTTCGAATTGCCCATGCATGCCCTTAGCAAAACCCTTTTTTTTACAACCGGTACCGTCGGTCTTCTGGTTTTGGTTTTCTTATGGTCTGCCCTTAAGTACGGACTTTTCAGACTAAATTATTTAATAGAGGGAATTCTAAACTACAAATTTGCGGGATTTTCCCTAACCGATTTCCTTCTGCTTGCACCTGGCCTTGATCCTGGGCAAAGGATTTACTATTTAAAAATAGTATTCACAAGTTGTATTGGGATTGGTTCCTTTTTTCTGATCCTGCTTAGTTACTTCCCTCGAATTTCATGGCAACTTAGATCCTTAAGCACGGTTGCATCCGCTACTTTGTTTGCGCTCCTTAGTCTATTTTGGATTTGTTTAATCAATGGAACTGAAGTGATTAAAACCTCAGAAAAATCTGCCATCTTTGGCTTTACCGCGATTACCTATCTGAGTGGTATCTTTTTGCTCTGGTATGCCATGCGGCCCAAACCACGCAAACGCACACTCAATGCCAAAGGGAAAGCAAAGACCACAGGAGCTAGTAGTCCAAAACCGACCGATTCTTCCAGATCCGAGGAAGGGTCAACCGACGATGTGAACCAAACGACAGATAGCGAGGATGATCTCCCTGAGTCTTCTGAAGCTGAGCCAAACAAGGATGCTGAGAATGACGATGAGCAACCTGCGGAGGAAGACAATGATCCCACTGGGGAGGAAGGGGCTGAACCTGCAGAAGAGCAATCAGTGCCAGAACCAGTAGAAGCAGATGAAGAGGAGGAGGAAGATACCGATTCCGTACAAGAAAACGATGCGAATGCCGATGATGTAAGCACTATCGACAACACCTCTTCCGAGAGCAGTGTTGATCCCGAGGACGGGGAGATTGAGCCAATGGGGGAAACGGAAACAGAGAAGCAAGCGGAGTCGGATGATGTTCCTGGACCCGAAGAGAATCCTGAAAAAAAGCCAGACCAAGAGGCAGAAGAAACCGAATCCTCAGAAAATTTGAAAACTGCATGATTCATAAATTAATAAATTTCATTTTGATAACTGCAGTTTTGGCATTGTCCCTATATCTGATTGAAGGTGCGAGTTACAGGTTGGTAGAGCCTTATGCAAAATGGCGGCTCCAAATTTCTTGGGGCTCTCCTGAGGCAGCCAGAGCAAACCCGATCCTTAAAAATCTACCCCTCGATCATTTTATAACTCCTCCCGGTATCTCGTCCCAGCGAAGTACTCCTTTATCACCGCTTGAGCAGGAGTTCGATTATGCCGAGAAAATTACGAGGTTTGATCGACCCACCCGGGACAGGTACTTCAACTTTGCGATCAAACAAGTAAATCCCCTACGCAATTTTGAGATTGTTGATCTGGGCATGATTAAAGAGGTTGTTTTGCCAGGAATGAGGCGACCAGCCACATCTCTCGATGTTGATCTTGGTTTTGCCCGCAGGCAGGGTCTGCCAGTGAGTTATTCCAAGGGACTATTCGTCCATATCATTCCCCATGGTTCCCGGGCGGCTTATGAAACTGAATTTTCACGATTGGAAAGTTCTTTTTCCTTTTTGCTCAATCATGGAATTGCATGTGTCTTATTGCATCCACAAACTCCGGATGAATTGCTTGCCCAGCTTACGTGCTTAAAGGCTCAGTACCCCAACTATGCAGAAAAAATATTTGCCTATGCAGAAAAAAAGGCAGTCAAGACCATTGCGGATGCAACGAGTGATGAGCATGATCTTTTAACGGCTTTAATGGTCAAAAACCCGAGTGATGAAATAAGCTCCAATATCTCTGAATCTTCTTGGTTCATGGCTATTTTGAACAAGCGGATAAAAGATAAGAAAATACATGACTCCGTAATCCAAAGAGCCCGTTTGCATCGAGATAATCTTAATGTTTATCAAGCCCGCTTGTCTGGGCTTATTTTTGAAGATTCAGGGTTTGAAAATATGACCCTTTCCTCGAACACGATTTCTTTCATTCTTAACTGCTTGGAGTTTATTCAACCGATCGTATTACCCGAAGACAATCCTCCTCCCACAGAAAATGAAACAAACGATACTCTGGATACCAACCTGTTAACCAGACTTGAAGAAAATATTTCTCAATTAGCTATCGCCAATGTCCAAGGATTAGAGCCTTCTGAAACTGAGCCAACATTCGAGTGTGAGGTAATCCGAGAATACCGCCAACTGCATGCGGATGATCCAGAAATCGTAAATGTTAGCAACCGGGAACTCGTATTAAGCCTGGGATCTTCATTTGAAGAAATGGGAGAAGATGTATTAATACAAATTGGCGAACGCGACCCCCTTTTTTACAGGTTCTATTTGTCTCTCAAAGAAATACATATTTCAGATAAGTAAACTTTTCAGGACAAGTGCCTAGTTTATTTACTAAAGAGTCCAAGACTTGACCAAAATATTTACTCTGGGCTTAAATTACATTTTTAAAATTCTCTAAAAAGTTATAATCGTAATCTTTTAACATTAATTCCCACAATCATATCAATGAAAGTTTTCTCAAAATTTCTTATGCTGGCCATGGTAAATGTCCTGCTTATTTCTGCATTTGGATCCAAAAAGGTTGTTTTTGTTGCCGGGCCCAAGAGCCATGGTTTTTTTGCTCATGAACATGCTGCTGGGTGTAAATTATTAGCTGAACATTTGGAAGCAGCAAAAATTGGGATTAAAACAGTGGTGGTTACCGATGGAGGATATCCCAAGGATACCACTGTTTTCAATGATGCGGATGCGGTTGTGGTTGCATGTGATGGGGGCGTTCGGCACTTACTCAACAAGAACCTGAAAGAATTTGACGAGGTTATGCGAAGAGGGGTCGGTTTGGCCTGTATTCATTATGGTGTCGAAACAACCAAAGGTCCAGCAGGGGATCATTTTCTTAAGTGGATGGGAGGTTATTTTGAGCCCTATTGGTCTGTCAATCCTGTGTGGAATGCTGAGTTTAAACTGCTTCCCCAGCATCCTATCTCCCAGGGGGTGTTGCCCTTTGAGATGCATGATGAATGGTACTACCATATGAGATTCCGTGAAGCAACATCGGCGATTGGTTCGATTACTCCCATTCTTTCTGCTCATCCTCCAGAAATTACCATGAGACGGTTAAAGCCTGGCGTGGAAAGTCACCCTCATCATGGTAACCCTAATGTCGCAGAAGCAGTCCTTAAACGTAAAGAAGCTCAACATGTGGCATGGGCATATCAACGGGGCGAGGACTATAATTACGGGCGAGGTTTCGGGTTCACCGGTGCACATTTTCATGAGAACTGGGCATCGTTGGATGCAAGGAGACTGGTTCTCAATGCAATTGCCTGGATTGCCAAAGTTGAAGTGCCTAAGGGTGGCGTCCCATCCAAGGAAGTAACCCTTGCTGACCTCCTTAAGAATCAGGATTTCCCAAGACCCGAAAATTGGAAAAATGAAGAGAGTGTGAAAAGCAAACTTGGCAAATTTAGAACAAAGTAGGACGCAATCCGTTCTCTTTATCAGTATATATGATCCAGCAAGTCTCGATACATAAATTGCTAATTTCTACATGAGTTTGAACAATAAGATACTTTGCGTGGATGATGAAGAGGCTATTTTGCGAGGTTTCAAATTAAATTTAAGAGACAAGTTTGATCTGCATGTAGCATCTGATGGCAAAGAGGGCTTAGAATTATTTCAGAAAGAGGGTGGCTTTGCAGTTGTGTTATCTGACATGCGTATGCCCAACATGAATGGTGCTGAAATGCTTTCTTGTATCAAAAAACTGGATAGCGAAGTAGTCACGGTTCTATTAACCGGACATACTGATTTTGAATCAGCTATGGCTGCGGTGAATGAGGGGAATGTTTTCCGTATGCTTTCCAAGCCATGCCCGCCAGAAGTGTTAAGAAAAGTACTTAAAGATGCCATTGACCAACACCATCTGATTATAAGTAAGAGAATCTTGCTTGATCAGACGCTTAGGGGTGCGGTTGATGCCCTGGCTCAATCTCTTGCAACTGCCCAACCACTATTCTTTGGCCGTGCCCAGAGGGTAAGGAGGCTGGTTAACGGGCTGGCTGAAGAGATGAAGCTCCACGATTCTTGGCGACTAGGGGTTGCCGCTATCTTTTCCCAGATTGCATATCTTTCGATTCCGCAGCATCTGAGCGAAGCAGTGTATCATAGGAAAGACTTGAATGCTGAGATTAAGGCAATGATCCGGGATTTACCTGAGGAAACCCTCAAGATCGTAGACTTAATTCCGGGTTTGGAAGATATCCGTGCAATCCTTCAACGCATTGATATTCAGCCAAAATTTGAAGTTGAAGATGGATCGGGCATTCGCACCGCCGCCTCAATTTTGCGGGTTGGATTAGATTATGATTACTATCATGAACAAGGGCATGCAGACGGCCTTATTTTAAAAACGCTTCAATCAAGGATGGAAACTTATGATGAAAAGGTAGTGACTGCCCTAAGCCAATTTCTTGATGCCGATGCCCATAGCTTTTCACTGGAAGAAATTGATACTCGTAACCTGGCCGAAGGGATGAGATTAAATGAAGATTTACTTCTCGAAGATGCTATGTTGATTGCATCTTCCGGTGCAGATATCGATCGTACTCTTCTCAAAATAATTCGGAATTATATTTCCTGCTATTCCCAATTTCCATTTCCCAAAAAAATTAATGTTATGATTCCTGTTGCTTAACGGCAGAAACCATAATCGAATATAGTTTCGATTATGAAGGTTCGGTCATACATTGGATTACTCTCCGCTTGTAGTCTGGGGGGGGCTCTTGTGGTGGGAATTATTGGGTGGTGGATGTTATCTGGCATAAATCAGTCGAGCCGAGAACTTGAGCAAGAAAGTAAAAATTCAGGTGACTCATCCAGTGAGTATCTGGACATCCATGCTTTTCTATCGGCAACCCGTGGATGTTTTGAGGCTTTTGAAATTTATCCTCAAAACTTTTCGGGAATATACGGAGTGGTTCGTGACCGATTGGTTCTTGCCAAAGAAGGCCTTAATTTGATTTCAAGCAAATACACCATCAATTATCCAGAGCCCACTCTTCGACCCTTATTTGCTGGGATCAGGGAATTAGAAGATGCGATATCCACTATGGAAAAATTTTCCCTTTCCACCTCCAGAAACAAAATGGCACTACTGCAAACTGCAGGGAAAGCTTATCAGGATGCGCGGGAAAGTATTTCCCAACACCTCAACACATTGGAATCCAATGCGGAACAACGAATGTGGGAATCAAAACAGGCGATGGAGAAAAAAATTCTGGCCTTACGGGAAGAGGAGAGTGCCAATACCGTACTCTTCTTTTTTGTGAGTGGACTATACCTAATACTTGTGGGAACCCTTGCTATTATAACTTACAAGAGTTTTGCCAGTCCTATTCGCAAACTTGAAGCAGCGGCCAAGAACTCGGTTGATCACAACAAACCATTTACTTTGGCCGAATCTGGACCTTATGAAATTCGCTCGGTAACCAAGCGACTCAGGGGTCTGATCAATGGCCTAGAAGCAAGAGTTAAAAAGAGGACGGCGGCCTTGCAGAAGAGCAATGAGCAATTGCAGTTGGAAATGCAACAGCGCAAGGAATTGGAAACTCAATTGGTCCACGCTCAGAAAATGGAAGCAGTTGGTCAACTGGCATCGGGTATCGCTCATGAGATCAATTCACCCTCCCAGTTTGCCAATGATAATATTTTATTCCTTAAAGATGCGACGGATGGATTTATCAAGAAATTAAATCAGTCCCCAGACGCTCCGGATGACGGTGAAATTGAGTTTTTTATCGAAAATGCACCTGAGGCAGTGGAGCAGGCAGCGGAGGGTATTTCCAGAATTACCACCATTGTCAAATCGATGAAGAATTTTGCCTACCGGGATGCAGAATCAGCCAAAAGACATAATGATTTAAACCAGGCGATCCGATCCACTGTGGTGGTGGCCACCAATGAATGGAAATACCATGCGGACCTAGATCTCAATCTGCAAGATGATCTACCCTTGGTCCCTTGCAATATTGGCGAAATCAACCAAGTGGTCCTAAATTTGATAGTAAATGGGGCCCATGCAATTCGTGATCGAATTGCCGAAGGACAGAAAGGAAACCTTGTCGTGTCGACCCGTCATTATCCCGATGCACAATGTGTTATAATCGCAATTGCAGATAATGGAGGAGGTATACCAGTGAAAGTACAGGCACGGATATTTGAGCCATTTTTTACCACCAAAGAAGTAGGAGTTGGAACAGGGCAAGGACTGGCCATTGCTCACAATGTGATTGTCAAGTCTCACCAGGGACAAATTTGGTTTGATAGTAAGGAAGGGGTGGGGACTACCTTTTACATCAAATTACCCATGGTTCAGGCAAATATGGAGCAGTGATCAAACGCCGCCAATTCCCGACTTGGGTCATTTTATCCAAGCTTTGTATTTTCTTCTTTTATCTATTTGCCAGCGGGTGTGGTGAGAAAACCTCTATGCAGAATCTTGCCAAAGAAGAAGGCATAAAATTTTTTGAAAGGGAAAGCCCTGTTCAACTCAACATCCCTGCTCTTAATCAATTGGCCAAAGAAGAAAGCTTAGTTTTGATCGATGCAGGGGAATTTCTTATGGGTAGCCCAGAGGATGAAGTGGGTAGAAGTCCCAATGAGACAAGAAACCGAGTCCGAATCTCTCAACCTTTTTGGATCAAGAAATTTGAGGTTACTCAGGAGGAATGGAATATGTTTGTGGCAGAAGACCAAAAAAAGGGCTACCCCGTCTATTCTTTAAACGCGAAAATATTGAATGAAATTGGTACCGCATCTGGATATATAGCAGGAAATTATTCGATGGGGATTTATCAGGGATCCAAGGGGGTTGATATCTATCTGGAGGAGGCGGTCTTTGCCGATGATTTTTGGTCGATCGCGAAGAAGCCAATTACCTACAAAGTAAATTCTCAAAAAATTAAGGACATAGATGCCTTGTTTGATTTTTTAAATTCCAAACAGGCTAAGCGGGTAGGGCGACTTGATCAATTGCTCCCAGTTTCGCGTGTTTCCTATTCCCAAGTGGTTGCCTATTGTTGGGAGAAAACTCAGAGAGCGAGATTGAACAAGTCTCTTCCGAGTCCTTTTGTGTACCGCTTACCTACTGAGGCCGAGTGGGAATATGCATGTCGTGCGGGCACATCGGGAATATGTGGACTGGGAGAGGGAAATCTTCTTTCCGGAGAAAATGCCAATATCGATGGATCGATGAGAGGCTATATCATTGATAACCGACCAAAATCAGAATTCAGTGAAGGTGGTTCATTTGTGCCTATCTTTCGCAAGGGCTTTGTGCCAATTCGGAAGAATTCTCCCCTCTATTCACCCAATGCGTGGGGTCTGTATGATATGCACGGCAATGTATTGGAGTGGTGCTATGATTTTTATGGCACTTATCCGGAAGGCAACCGTACAAGAATCGATCCCATTGGCCCGATCCGGGGCATACATCGAATTGTAAGGGGGGGCAGTTTCGTTCGATCGGCTCATGAATGCAGATCTGCCAAAAGGCTCAATTATGAACCATCCTATCGAGGCTCTGAAATCGGCTTTAGGTATGTTTTGGGATTGCCATTGAGATAGCCACATTAGGGCAAGTCTTGCAGCCACATATTCAAGGTCGGCAAAATCACATGGGTGGGAAGGGTGTAATTTGTCACCCGGTCAACCCGTGCAATATTAATACCTAAGCAATGCCCCTGAAGATTAAATAATCCTCCTCCCATCATTTCTTTTTGCAAGGGAAGATCCTGCTGAATGATCACAGGAAAATTATCTTTTCTTTTGGAAACGGGTCCACTCATGAGGAGGTTTCTATTAAATAAATCAAATGCAACTGCCCGATGACCTAAAGTGACCCGCAGCACGACTTCCTCGTTTTTTCGATTCACTAATAAGGTCAAAAGATCCCCAGGGTCTTTGGTTTGGAGGATACGATTAATATTCTCCATTGTTCTGACCGGTCTTCCATCCATACGGAGGATACTGTCCGAGACTCTTAATCCAGCCCGGTCTCCTGCCGCTTGCGGAAGAACTTCGATCACTTGAATACCCCGGGCCGAGGAATTGGATTCTTCAAGCAAAACTCCCATAACCCCGCCTTCCCGGCCAATTGGGCGACTGGTAGCCGAGACTACACCGAAATTAAGGTTTTGGATAGATGCTGCAGCAGAGATTACCCAGTTTCCAGGCTGGGTCTGATTGTGCTCATCCTTCCAGGTGACCGCTTTCCATGGTACGGAGGATGAAGTAATCTGCCAGAGTGCGAGATCTGTGCCCTCATTTCTTTTTCGAATACGGATGGGGAAAGTTTTGCCTTGGAAAGATTTGATCATTCGTGCTCCCACACTTGAGCTTGCTTTGCTCAGAATAAATCCTTGGGGGTGCACGATCACTCCGTGGGCGATTAATTTTTCGTTGCGGTAGAGACCAACCACGGACTGGAGAATATGTTCCTCACCAGCCCCGAGCACCTCGCCAAAGGACGGACCGTTTAAGCGATATTCGGGCATGAGTAACTCGGCTAATTTCTGGGTCTTGCCAACTAGCCAAACTGGGGCGAAGAAAAAGGGGAGTAAAAGAAAAAAAAGGTTCATTCTTTTGCAAACCTTTCCCCCAGTTTAATACGGACGGAGATTTCTTTTTCATCCCTTAAATAGTCAATCACGATGAAGGAGCCAGGCGGTTTACTACTTACTAATATGCTAAGTTTCTCCCTCGTGTCCAGAGGGGCACCATCTAGTTGTCGAAAAAGATCGCCTGCACGAATACCAGCATCCTCAGCCGGAGTTCCGGGGACGACCTCCACCACATATAATCCGTCCTCCGATTCCTCGCACAAAACACCCAAAAAACCACCTTTTTGCATAGCTCCAAAGGTGTGTAATTCTTCATGCAAAAAAAATTCCCAGTTGGACAGGAAGGACTCAATCGAGGTATGAAAGTTGTCTTCCGGGCTTTGGGAAATCCGGCTATGAATCCCAATTATCCTGCCATCGATGGAGAAGAGTGGGCCGCCTGAGTCTCCCCCGAGTAGCCGGCAATCTGTCTGTATGGTTTCATCTTTTTTACGAATGATCCGACCGACCCGCAGGACCAAGCCACGTTTTTCATCATAGCCACTTGGGTGTCCGAGAGCAAAGCACCAGTCCCCAACCCCAGATGAATTTGCCAGTGCTATGGGTGCATATTCCCATTCGCCCTTTTCAATAATTTTAAGCATGCCTGCATCGGATAATTCAGATCCACCCAAGCTTAGGGCTTCCACCTCATATCCATTGGGAAAAACGACATTCATTTTTCGCCCGCTTTCACCAATGACATGAGCAGCAGTAAGAATTAGACCGTCTGCAGTTACGACAACTCCACTGCCTGCCCCATCCTCTGCTTCCACCGAGACAACGGTAGGGCGGACCTTTTGTAACTTCGACTGAACTTCGCTTTGGATTGCTTGCAAATCGCCAATGGATTCGGGCAATTCCTTCTCCCAGGCAGGGACGACCTTTGCCTGGTCCTGTCCGTACCCCGAGAGCAAGGTAGCCAGAGGTGGAAGCGTGCAGGCAATCGCCTTTCCCAGAAAAACCCAAAAATTATTGGCTTTCACTCAGATGAGGCAAAAGTTTTTGCATGGTTTTTAACAAGGGGGATTGTTTACGAAGGTAGAGGGAGTACTCCATAGGCAGAGGGTGGGAATCGTTTTTGAGCTCAGAAAAATATGGGTGCAACCATATGGGATTGGTGGAAGTGGTCGGGAAACAAATAAGGTCAGGCAGATAATTTTTGTTATTTGCTTTGGTTAGTATGCTTAGGCTCTTATGTAAATTTTTCTCTTCCAAAAATGAAATACTCAATTCAATACCTTCTTTTCTGGCAAAGTTCTGGATGGATGGACTAAGCCAGGACTGACAGGATTGAACCGCATAGATTTTAAGTTCGGGGGAGATATCCCAATGGTCTTCACTTACGCCAGTCCATCCATTGATGGCAAATTCAACCTGCCCCTGAGTGGGGGCTTTTAAGAAGCGCAAAAAAGAAAGAATCTCGGCATTGTTCTGTTTTGATTGGTTGATCAAGCAAACGAGCGGGATGGGTTTCTCGGTTGTAATTGCCTGCCCAGTCTCATCATTGCTTTCCCTAAAATAGGCAAATGTTCCCCGACTATCGTATTGGTTATGAGCAAAAAAAGGATCTAGGAGCTCTGTCTTGGGCAGCAATAGAACATCCCATTGGGTTTGGTTGGTATCAACATGCAACCCTGACAATTCCGTCAAAGAAAGATAGGTGGCATGGAGTATGCAGGATGCTTCTTTTTGGTAGGCTACTCGTACTTTTTCGATGGGCAATTTAGATTTTTTCCAGGCAAGAATTTTGATCTCTTGGAGTTCAGGCACATGAGCCATTTTTTCCCATACTGCAAGCATGCTAACGAGCACAAAGACCGAGAGTAAGGAAAGGGTAATACCGGTGTATTTTGGGGGGCGAAAAAAAGGGGGCTTTTTTTCAAAATCAAAAGAGTTCGGCCTCATCTTTTGTTTCTAAAGAAAGAGGAACAAAGGGACAAAGAAATTCAGTTTTTCTTGGGGAAGAAATGAAGCAGGATTTTTCCCATTTGCCGATGGTGTAACATTTTTCTGGCTTTTTTAAGTGGTATCCATTTGCGCTTACGAAAGTTTGATTCCGGCCAATCTTCAAAGATTTTGGTCACCTTCATCGGGAAAAAATAAACACAGGATCGATCGACCGGGCACAAGATTGGTTTCAATTGCAGAGTCCCGTCAATACCAGCTTCTTCATAAGCTTCGAGAAGAGCGGTTCTTTGAGGCCCGATATTCTTTATCAAATTGCCCTTGGGAAAACTCCAATTTTTTTGTCGTGTGGAAATAATTAAGACCTCTATCTTTCCCGAAGCGAGCACCCTGAATGGTATTACTCCCCATTTCGCTTTCGATTTAACTTTGTTGAAATCCACCACAGTTCCAAAATGTTCATTATTTTTTTGTTGAGCAGATCAACTTTGTAAAGATGGAAAACTAAATAGGATAAATATCCTCCATCCCGCTTGATCCAGAGCATTCCTTGCCCTAAGAAGGAAGTTCTCCTATGTCTTTACTTATTGTAGAAGATCTAAAAAAATCCTTCCATTCCCCTCAGGGAATGATCGATCCAATTTTACATATTCCTAACTTTTGCCTGAAAGAAAAAGAGCAGGTTGCCCTGCGTGGAGCAAGCGGGAGCGGGAAGACCACCTTTCTACATTTACTGGCCGGTGTACTCTCGGCTGATTGTGGCACAATTTCTGTTGATGGAGAATTTCTTCATTTGCTGAGCGAGTCCAAAAGGGATCAATTGCGGGCCGGAAAGATTGGGTATATCTTTCAATCCTTTAATTTATTAAGTGGTTTTAGTTGTCTGGAAAACCTCATCTTGGCCATGAATGTGAATGGCTCAAATGATCCCGATCGGGCCCGTTCACTTCTGGAGGCAGTGGGACTATTTGAGCGGAGAAATCATCGGCCGAACCAGCTCTCAATTGGCCAGCAACAGCGCGTTGCGATCGCCCGGGCTTTGGTCAATAGTCCCAAACTAGTGTTGGCGGATGAACCGACTGGCAATCTCGATCCGGCAAATACCGATCGTTGCCTGGAACTACTTCGTTCCCTTTGTCAGAAATGGGGAAGTTCGCTCATTTTGGTCAGTCACGACCCCAGGGTAATTGATCAGTTTGACGCACATCTTGATTGGGAAGAATTAAACCAAGTAAACCAAGACCACATTTGATCCGGATATGGCTACAACACTGATTTCCTTTCGTCTTGCCTGGCGGGCATTAAGACAGAATTTACTTACCAGTTTGGTTGCGATCTTTACGGTGTCCCTCTCGGGAGGTTTGTTTTTAGGGGCATGGAAAACCAAGCAATCCGTGAACCTTGCCTTTGCCCAGTCCGCAGGTGGATTTGATGCTGTGCTCGGGGCAAGGGGATCTCAACTGCAACTTGTCCTCAATGCCTTGTTCCATATCGAAAATTCTCCCGGAAATCTCGATTGGGAACAGTATCTAACCATTCGTAAGCATGCGGGAGTTTCCGAAGCGTACCCTTTTGCCTTGGGAGATAATTATCTGGGGTATCGTATCGTTGGAACTACCCCGGATTTATTCCTCCATCATCAATGGAAGTCGGGTAAAAACTTTCAGGTTCATTCACCTGGAAGAATTTTTTCAGAGACTGCCAAGGAAGCGATTGTTGGTGCTCAGGTGGCCGAGGAAATCGGCCTGCAGCTTGGAGACCGCTTTCATCCATATCATGGCCTGGAATACAACCCAGACACCAAACACGATGATGTTTATCTGGTAGTGGGTATTCTGGAATCAACTGGCACACCAGTAGATCAGGTCATTTGGATACCACTCAAGGGTGTGCAAATGATGGATGGGCATGACCCTGCCGCCGCCCATGCCATAAGTGGAGTGTTACTAAATCTCAAAGGTTCTTCGGGGTTGGCCCTGGATGTAAAGTATAACAAGCAGGGAGACCAGGCTACATTGGCTTGGCCGGTTGCTGCCATTCTTTCATCATTCTTTAACCGCTTTGCCTGGTTGGAGCATACCATTGCTGGCTTGGCCCTATTAATGGCATTGGTAGGAGGGTTGATTATCCTGGCAACTCTTCGTTCGACCATGCATGAAAGAAGGCGGGAATTTGCGGTTCTTCGTTGCATGGGTGCCAGTCGAGCAGTGGTCACAGGATCAATCCTTTGGCAGTCCATCCTTATCTCTTTAATCGGGGCATTGGGTTCCTTGGTTGTATTTTTGGTATTGTCCCAGGCTTTTTCTTCTCTCATTCGTTTACAAATGGGGGTATCGATGGGATTTCCCATTTTCGACCAGGTCGCTTGGTTCACTGGTGGAGGAATCCTGATCTTGGGCCTGCTAAGTGCCTGGTTGCCTGCCCGCAAACTATACCGGTCCAGTTTGCAGGACTCTCTTAATCCTCATGGGTAATAATCAAGAAAACTTGCCAATGAAGTTCATCTCGAGAATGGCAGGTTATTTTTTTGGCATAATCATTTGGTTTGCTTGGTTTGCTTGTTCTCAAGAATCGAGGGATCATGATAAGAATGCTGAGTTTCTAGAGGTTGGGGAACCATTAGTCGGTGAGCCAATATTAGACACTAAAATTGTGCATCCAACTGGGATTGCTCCCCTTGTTGAAAAGAACGCCTCCAAAGTGGATCAAGAGGAAATTGTGGAAGACGAAATCATTCTTGGAAAAACTTTACTCGGAACGGATGGAAATCAATCGTTGCCCATAGTAAATAATCTACCCCCTCATGATCAAGCTGGCGGATATGAAATGATTACTTATTCCAAGCTAACCGAATTTCCCTATGAAATTGACTGGGATTCAGATGGGCTGGCCTTTGACTTCTCCGCTTATGCATCGCGCGTTCCGCGGAATGTACGAAACCTTTCGGGAAAAAAAGTGGCAATTGAAGGATTTATGGTGCCTACCGTGGTTAACGAACAAAACATGGTTGAAGAATTTTTACTTATGCCGGACCAGTTAAGCTGTTGCTTTGGGCAGGCCCCGGAGGCAAACGGCTGGGTGGTTGTCCGTTCTGAAGGGGGTGTGGATGTGGCAATGGACCGGGTGATCCGTGTTCTGGGAAGTCTTACGGTGGAGGAGCGCTGGGATGAGGAATTTTTTGTTGGTCTATACCATGTACAGTGTGATGAAATGATTCATCAAGACCAATAAGTTATGGGAAAAGTTTCCCATTGCGAAAGGGCGGAAACTATTTCTTTTGGGAATCTTTATCCTCGGCCACTGGTTTACCCACGGTAACCTTGATCATATGATCCGGATCACTAACAGAACCATTGTCTCGGCTGGATCCCAGTTTGATTTTGTCCACATGTTCCATGCCTTCGATCACCTGTCCCCAAACCGTGTATTGGCGGTCAAGAAAAGGAGCAGGCTCGAAGCAAATAAAGAACTGACTATTTGCACTATTTGGGTTGGATGAACGGGCCATGGAACAAGTACCACGAACATGCTTTTTATCATTAAACTCTTCCTTGAGATCAGGGAAGCCAGATCCACCGGTACCAGCTCGGAACGCACTGAAGTCTTTTACATTACCGAACTCGACATCACCAGTTTGTGCCATAAACCCTTCGATTACCCGGTGAAAGGCTACACCGTCGTATTTACCTGCTTTTGCTAATTTTTCGATGCGCTCCACATGCTTGGGGGCGACATCCGGATAGGTCTCGATGACCACAGGACCGTCTTTGAGTTCGATGACGATGACATTTTTGGAAGAGGTGGAGGATGATTTGGCTTCTGACACGATGATGGGAAGCATGAGCGCAAAAATGGCGAGATACTTCATGTTAAAAGGTTTAGATTTAAGGTGAAAAAGATTAATTCATACCCATGACCCGGCAATAGATCGAGCCCAAATCCCTCAAAGGAGGTAATAAAGTAACTTAAATTAGAAGAGTTGAGTTAGGGGTTGGCCCTTATCGGAGAGGGTAAAAGGCCTTCTGGATGGAGAGTAAACTATCTCATCCAAGGGTAGCCCGAGGGCATAGGCGATGGTGGCGTTGAAGTCGGGAATCTGGGTGGTTCCTTCGACAACTTCACGACCTTCCTCGTC
>JAYNJW010000025.1:22696-24927 GCA_038110535.1 Opitutia bacterium
TTGCTGATGTCAAAGGCATCCAAATCCTTGCTCCGCATTAAGCGAACGGCGTCTTCATACATATCCGCATAGGAACGAACTTTTGCCAAATCGTACTTTTCCGTAAAGGAACGATCCAATTTTTTGGACAATTCCAAATTGCGGTTGAATTTTTCCTCGGTGAGTCCCTTGTGCTCGCAATTCATTAATCCCTTGTCCGGCCTGCCTATCTTCAGGGGTTGATGAGATGTAGAAAGAAATCCGGCCAGCGGGTGCTCGTTTCCGGTACCCACGACTACAGCACCAGGCAGGGTTGGATTAAAGCGACCATCCAATCGGGTAACCCAAGAGCCCATACTGGGATGAACAATGGTTCCCCGCTTGTCGTAGCTGGTATGCATAAAATAATTGCCTTGCTCATGAGCCCCCTTGGTTGAGGTCAGCCCTCGGACTACGGCAATCTTGTCACTGTGGTTTGCTACGAGTGGGAGCGTCTGGGCAAGCATCATTCCATCCGTTTTGGTTGGAATTGCTTCCATCGGGCCCCTGACCTCGGTGGTTTTCGGATCAAAGGTGTCGAGGTGGCTCATGCCCCCGGACATGTAGAGATAGATAACATTCTTAGCCTTGGGGGCATAATTTACCGGCCGGTTCAGTCCAAGCCCGGCTGCTTGGAGTGGAGAGGAGAAAGCCCAAGGGAGGATACTTACACCAAGGAAACCCTTGGCGGCCATGCTGAGGTAAGCCCTTCGATTGAGCTCGGAAGAAGTGGAAAAGGGATTTTTCATGGCGTACTTATTGGATAAAGGAGAATTCTCGGGTGTTGAGCAGTGCCCAGGTCAAATGGCGCAGTTCGTCATGCACTCGATTGTAGTAGTGCTTTTTTCTGTTCTCCCAATCCTTAAGCATCTTGGCATCTTTCTTGGCGTCATTTTGCAATTTTGGTTTTTGCAGAACTGTAGGATCAGGAAACTCGAAGGTTTGGTTGCAAAGGGCTAATTCTTGATCAGTAGGAGAACGCTGTAGGGTTCCCAAATAGATAGCCTGAATTTTTTCTTCAACCGTAGGCAAGGTCATGACTTTTTTACCCAGAATAGAATTTTTGTCGGACAAGCGATGACGCATACCATTATTTAATAGATTCAGGGCTTGGGGAACCGAAGCTTCCCGGCGTCCGTTATCAATTAAGTCTCTATCAGATTGTCCAAACTCACGCAAAAAATGATCAGCCCCAGTGGGTGACTGGTACTCGGATGCACGACGTAAAAAATCGGGATAAATTTTTTGTTCTTCGGTGAGCGGTACTTTAGGCCTGGTAGCATTGTTTCTGTACATCGGAAGAACATTGATGTCTTCCCCCATAATCAATTGGGCAACAGCCGACCTCTGTTGATTGCGTTTTCGGTTAAGTTTGTCCTTTAGTTCACCAAGTCCCTGTCGATTGTCATTGCTTGAAGCTTCCTTAATCTTAGCACTTAATTCATTGATCTCTTCCTGTAGGGATAGAGTAATTTTCTGCCCTTCAAAAACCAGTTTTAATAGTTCTTCCGTACTCAAATTTTGAACTTTGGTCAGGTATTGATCGAACTTTTTCTTTTTACGGTTAAGAAAGTCATTTTCGTATTGCACCGTCCGGTTATCGAGATCAGGCACGAAGATGGATAGTATGGAGTCCCAAAGTTGTTCTGCGGACATGCGGGTCAAGGCGGGAGCGGGAAAATAATAGGGTACCCCAGCCTCAATTTCCTTGTCATAAGCTTGCCGTTCGAAAATTTCCAGATTCAACAGTACCCGTTGAAACTCGCGCAAGTCATAGTCGAGGCGCACCATCAGGTCAGAAAGATGATCCAACAAGGGCGGAATCGAGGCAATGGAATCATCCTTCCAGTCGTTCATCGGCTCAACCAGGCCGACGCCAAAAATCTTTTTCCACATGCGATTGGCGATCACCCGGGTAAAGCGGGGGTTATCCGGGGAGGTCATCCACTGGGCGTATTGTTCCACCAAATCAAGATCATCGGATAGGTTGGAGTCGGAAGCGAAAATCTTTCCCGGCTCAATCACTTCCTTGGGCTTGGCGTCATCATATTTATAGTCGTGTGGAAGCTTTAACTTTCGGTCATTGTGCTTGGCACCAAATTGAAGGGGCAGCAACATATCCTGCACAGACTGGCGAAAGGCCCGCTTTTCCTTGGTGTCTCCCTTGGCCATCATGGAAGACATTTGCATGCCGTTCATCTCCTCGTATTTGA
>JAYNJW010000026.1:0-24893 GCA_038110535.1 Opitutia bacterium
ACCTGTTCCAGTAATTTTCTCTTTTCTTGCTGCAACCCAAGGACTCTTTCCTCCACTGTGCCCGAAGTGATAAATTTATAGACTGTCACCTGTTTGTCCTGACCGATCCTGTGGGCCCGGTCGGTCGCTTGGGCTTCCGCCGCGGGATTCCACCAAGGATCAAAATGCACCACCACATCGGCCCCGGTCAGGTTGAGGCCCGTACCTCCGGCTTTGAGCGAAATGAGGAAAACAGGGATCGATTCATCTTCCTGAAAACGGTCAACCTGTGCCATCCGGTCGGTGGATGAACCATCTAGGTAGCAAAAGGGCAGGGAGGTGCTTTCCAGTTCTGCCCGCAGTAGCTTTAACATCTGTACAAACTGGGAAAAAACGAGCATGCGGTGTCCGCCTTCCAGGCAATTATATAAAAGTTCACGGAATGCATTGAGTTTACAGGAACGGAAATTTTCCTGTTCCGGATCGATCAGTCGTGGGTCACAGCATACCTGGCGCAAACGGAGGAGTTGGGTCAGGGTCTTCATCCGCATGGCCCCCTCACTTGCCCCGGCATTTGCCAGGGTGTCAAGTTCTTGCTCCGCCAATTTTCGGACTCCTTCGTAGCAGTCCTTCTGGTCCACGGTAAGATTGAGATAGAGCATCTGTTCGATCTTATCTGGCAGTTCCGGAGCGACTTCTTTTTTGGATCTTCTCAGGAGGTAGGGGGCGGCCTGTTTGAGGATGCGTTGTTCGTGCCAGATCCGTTCATCTCCGCGGGTGCCTTCGGGTAGTTTTGGATGAGCACCGGGTAAGAGGAATTCCAGCAGGGAAAGGAGGTCAGATACACTGTTCTCAATGGGAGTACCGGTGAGCAGCATTCTTCCCTCAGAGGAGAGGGAGGAGGTGGACCTAGCATTCTGGGTGCGGCGGTTTTTGAGGTGTTGGGCCTCATCCCCGATCACACAGAGAAAGGGAAAATCTTTGAACATTTCCAGGTCCCGGGTCAGGGTGCCATAGGAAGTGATGACCAGATCAAATTTCCCGATGTAGGAGGGCGTGGTTGCCCGGTTTGGTCCATGATGGGAATAAACCAAGAAGGATGGACAGAACCGTTCCGCTTCCCGCTTCCAGTTTTCCACCAGCGAGGCCGGACAAATGACCAGTGAAGTTTTGGTGGGACCACCCCGTTTTCGAAGACAGGATAGAAAGGCGAGGGTTTGCAGGGTCTTACCCAGCCCCATCTCATCGGCGAGAATGCCACCCAGTCCATGGTCAAATAAATGCAGCATCCAGGCAGTACCCAGTGCCTGATAGGGACGGAGTGTTTTTTCCAATCCATCCAGTGGCTTGGGTGCTTGCAGGGAAGAAAGGTCGTGCAGGGCAAGCCCGCGCTTTTTCCATTGGGCAGGCGGACGGAAACGGGGGTCTGCCTCGGTCAGAAGCCCTTCCATGGTGGTCGATTGAAAGCGGGAAATGGAGTGGATGGACTGGGCAAGCAAGGGGGCATCGACCTGTCCGGATGCCTGTCTTTGCACCCTCGCGGTTTTTTCCCGTAATTCTTTGGTCAGTAAATAAGTGTTTTTCCCGTGTTTGAAATGATTCCGGCCAGTGGATAAGGCATGTTCAATCAATTCAATCGGTGCATCCCCCGCTTCAATCCTTGCGTGCACCTCGATGCTTTCCTCATTCTCGCTGGCCTGGACGGAGAGGACGGCAGTCCTGATCGTCGAAGTATGTTTACGGAAATTATCGGTAAATTCAGCCTCATGATCGAGTTCCAATTCCTCTTGGTGGCAAGCGATAAAGTCGAGCACTTTGGCCGGATCCCTGAGCCACCACCAGTGACGGTGCGAACGGTCACGAATAAAAGACCAGTCCCGGAGCAATCGAAGAACCTGAGAATATCCGGGATGTTCGGAACCAGGCAGAATGATACGGAGGTATTCCGTCGATCCTTCCACTTCAATGGGCGGGCCTTTGTACTTTGGAGGATCAAGAGACAGATTTTTCGGGGATACTTCATCCTCCTCCGCTTTGATCTCCCTTACTTTTTTTGGGGGTTGCTTGGGGGCGGGCTGTCCGATGTGTTCAGAAACTCCTTCGAGGCCCGATTCGGTCCATGATAATGCCTGATCCGGAGAATTGGCCGGAAAGAAGCATTCGATGCGGTCGAGCAGCTTGAGCAGTTCGGCAGCCTGCTCGATATTGAGCTGGAGAAAGGAGGTAAGTTTTCCTCCGCACCATTGAGAGAGGACAAAAAGGGCGGATCGTTCGGCATCGGGCAATTCGCCCAAGTCGTCCATGGGGCACTTTTCCGGGGGGATGCGGATGCCTGCCTTGTTTACCAGTTCAACTTTTGCAGGGATGGCATTGCGTTGAATACACCCGGCGAGGGTGGGTGGGATCACAATCCGCAGCCTCACCCGAATAATTAGGAATTCAAAGAGTGGGCGGTCAGGGCATTTTCCACTCCTTTGCCCGCAGGTCCTCCCCCCATGGCAAAGTCAGGCTTGCCTCCCCCTTTGCCCCCAATTTTCTGGGCCAGTTCACTGAGGTGTTCCCCGGCCTTGTGACCAGTCTCGATCGCAGGACCGGAACAGATGCATACCATGGAGCACTTATTGTCCTTCTCGGAAGCAAGCAAAACGACTGATGGTTCAGTTCGTTTATTGATCTGGGCAGTCAGACCACGCAGGTCGTTGGCCGAAAGTCCCTCCACAAAGCGGGCAATAATCTTGATTCCATCACGGTCTTTTGCCGAATGAATTAGGTCATTGGCAATCCCTGCCTGATCTCTCTGTTCGACCGAGCGGAGCTTTTTCTCCAACAGCTTGGATTTTGTCTGTATCTGTTCAATCCGGTCAAAAAGTTCGTGTGGTTGACAGGCTAAATTCTTGAGTAACTGATTGTATCCAGTGACGCGTTCAGCGGTCCAATCATAAGCGGCAAGCCCGGCCACTGCCTCCAACCTTCGGGTCCCTGCAGAAATTGCCGATTCAGATACGATCCGGATCGAGCCAACTTCCCCTCCCGATCGTACATGAGTGCCCCCACAAAGCTCCATGCTCCAACCACCCAAATCGACCACCCGTACGAATTCACCATATTTTTCCCCGAAAAACGCAATTACTCCCTCGGGTTTTTCCGCAAAGGGAATTTCGTAGGATCGGAGCTCATCATTACAGATCAGTTTTTCGTTGGCCAGCCGTTCAATTGTTTTCAGCTGTTCGGGGGAAACGGCCTCAAAATGAGAAAAATCAAAGCGCAAACGGTCCTTCTCCACCAGAGAACCAGCCTGACGAATATGATCCCCCAGTACCTCTCTTAGTGCCCAGTGTAAGACATGAGTGGCGGTATGATGTTGCTGAATGGCAAGTCTTCTTGGTAGGTCGACATCCATTCTTATCGGTGAGCCAATCAAATCTTCAATTTTTTCCGGCTTTTTGATTTGATGTAAGAAACGGCCACCAGAGTCTTTGATCACCTGAGAGACTTCCAGGGAATTGCCATCTATGGTGACCGTTCCGGTATCGCCAACCTGTCCGCCCATTTCCGCGTAAAAAGGGGATTTTTCCACAAGGAGAAAGCACTTACCTTCCTGTTCTATCCAATCGGTGCAGCGGGAGTTGAAATTTTGAAGGTTTGATAAGTCATATCCGCAAAATTCAGTGGGGTCTGAAGATTCATCGCTGTCATTTACCAGAATATCCACTGACTTATGTGCTTCTCTGGCCCGCTTTTTCTGGGCTTCCATTTCCTTTTCAAACTCGGCATGGTTGATCGTAAGGCCGTTTTCGCGGGCCATCAGTTCAGTAAGATCCAGCGGAAAGCCAAAGGTATCATACAATTTAAAGGCAAAGGATCCCGATATTTCGTTTCCCTCTGCTAAATCTTTTGTTTCTTTGGTAAAGAGTTCAATTCCCCGGTCAAGAGTCTTGTTGAAGGATTCCTCCTCCGATTTGAGCGTTTTCTCAATTAATGTGGACCGTTCCTGCAATTCGGGAAAAATATCTCCCATCTGTTCGACCAGTACGGGAGCAAGCTGGTAAAAAAACGGATCGCTCAATCCGAGAGTTCTTCCGTACTTTACCGCCCGGCGAAGAATGCGGCGCAGAACATAATTTCGATCACTATTTCCGGGAAGTATGCCATCGGCTATAGAGAAGGAAAGAGCCCGCAGATGATCCGCAATCACCCGGAATGCTACATCGATTTCTTCCTGTTGGTCTTTTGGTTTTCCGTCCACCGGGAGGGTGGACTGGTAAGTTTTTCCGGAAAGTTCCTCAAGTTTGGCAAAAAGAGGAGAGAATACATCGGTGTCATAATTGGATGCAGGTTTGGAAAAGTCGGTAAAATTACGGGTGGATTGCATTACCGCGGCAACCCGCTCAAACCCCATGCCGGTATCCACATGTTTTGCTTTGAGCGGAGTGAAATTCCCCTCCCTGTCCGCATTAAATTGGATGAAGACGAGGTTCCATATCTCGATACAGAGATGGGAGTCGGCATTGACCAGTTTTCCCTGGCTGTCCCCCTTAACAGTCAGATCCAAATGGAGTTCAGAACACGGACCACAGGGCCCCGTCTCTCCCATCATCCAAAAGTTGTCCTTCTTGCCTCCCGTAACCACATGGACCGAAGGGTCGAGACCGGCAGATGAAAAAATTTCAGACCATATTGCATGTGCTTCCTCATCAAACTCGGCTGGGTCTCCCTCGCTTGGCTCATAAACGGTCGCATAGAGCCGTTCGGGGGGGAATTTCCAGACCTCTACCAGTAATTCCCAGGCCCATTTAATCGCCTCTTTTTTAAAATAATCCCCGAAGGACCAGTTCCCCAGCATTTCGAAAAAGGTGTGGTGATAGGTGTCTAGGCCCACATCTTCGAGATCGTTGTGTTTTCCGCCTGCCCGGATACATTTTTGGGTATCAGCCGCTCTGGGGTAGGGAGCTTTTTGATCGCCAAGGAAGTAGGGAACAAATTGATTCATTCCCGCATTGGTAAAAAGGAGATTGGGCGACTCCGGAAGGAGGGGGGCGGAAGGTACAATCTCGTGCGATTTTCCGGCAAAAAAACCAAGAAAGGATTGTCTGATCTCGCGTGCTTTCATCTAATTTAGGAAAAGATCAGTGAAGACGGGAAAGGATGGCATCGCCCATTTCCTTGGTGCCCACTGATTCTGCACCCTGAGCAATATCCCCGGTTCTCAAACCTGAACGGATGGTTTCCTTGACCGCATTTTCAATAGCGAGAGCGGCCTCTTCCAATCCAAAACTGTACCGAAGCATAAGGGCGGCACTCAATACCTGGGCACATGGATTAGCCAACCCTTTGCCGGCGATGTCCGGAGCGGTGCCACCGGCTGGCTCGTAAAGTCCGAAGGGTAAGCCACAGGAATTTGTCCCGGTACCAAGGCTGGCCGAGGCCAGCATCCCAAGGGATCCACAAATCACGGCCAATTCATCGGATAAAATATCCCCGAACATATTTTCGGTCAGTAGGACATCAAATTGGTTGGGGTCCCTTACCAGTTGCATCGCCGCATTGTCCACATACATGTGGGTCAGTTCGATGGATGGATCCAATTGTCTTATGTAATCGGAAACGGTCTGGCGCCAAAGTACGGAAGTTTCCAAAACATTGGCCTTGTCCACCGAACAAATTCTTTTGTTGCGCAATGCCGCGGCCTTAACCGCAACCTCGGTAATTCGCTCAATTTCACCGGTACGGTACACCATGGTATCGATGGCCTCCTTCTGGCCATCATCGAGAGTTTTGGTGCTCTTGGGCTGCCCGAAGTAAATACCACCAGTCAATTCACGAACGCAAAGGACATCAATCCCGGCACTGGCCACATCGGATCGCAGCGGGGATAAATCCGCCAACTCGGGAAACAAATTGCCCGGTCTTAGGTTGGCAAAAAGCTCGAAAGCTTTGCGCAAGGGCAGAAGGGCGGCCCGTTCCGGTTGCTCTTTCGGGGGTAGGCTTTCCCATTTAGGTCCACCCACTGAGCCAAAAAGGATGGCATCGACCGACTTACAGGCATCCAATGTTGAATCGGGCAGGGCCTTTCCATGATGATCAATCCCTGCTCCCCCAACATCATGAGATGTGCTCTCGGTTGAGAACTCGTAAGCTTGTCCTGTTTTTTCCAGAACTTCCAAAGCTACTGACATTACTTCAGGCCCGATTCCATCGCCGGGCAGGTTGGTGAAACGAATGGTTTTCATCAAAAAAACGCTTATTACTAATCGATGTACGGGCTCCTGCAAAGAGGAAAAAATAGAGACTGTGATTCCTTGATGTATTCGTTGACAAAAACGACCGCTTTGTTACTCTGATTCCTTCTATCACAGTCTAGTCCACAAGGGACGGGCGTTTCGCTCGTCTTTTTTTTTACTTCTTTTAACCAATAACATTATCCAGCCCATGAGCAGCGAAATCCTCGCAGTCCTAGAATACATGGAAAAAGAGAAGGGCATAAGCCGCCCTGATATGATCGCCACGATCGAAAATGCCGTTAAGGCGGCAGCTGAACGCGGGGGTGCTAATTCTGAGCCCAGTGAAGTTCGGGTGGAGATCAATCCCAAGAACGGAGCTCTCCAGGCATGGACTCTTCTTAAAGTAGTGGAATCAGTTGCCGATACTGCCCGGGAGATACACCTGGACAAAGCACGTCTTTACGCAGATAATCCGCAGGTTGGTGATATTGTGGAGCGGGAAATGGACCCCGCATATTTGGGACGGATTGCGGCAAAAACTGCCGAGCAGGCGATCAAGCAACGACTTCGCCAATTCGAAAAAGAACACATTTATGATGAGTTCCGAGACCAAGTTGGAAACCTTGTAACCGGAACGGTTCGAAGAAAAGAGCGGGGCGATCTGATTGTGGAGGTGGGCAAAGCGGAAGCCCTTTTGCCCTGGCGTGAACAGGCTCCAGGGGAAGACTGGGTACCTGGCGAACGAATTCGTTGTCTATTAGTCAAACTAGAACAGCAGGGCAGGGGACCTGAGCTAATCCTCAGCCGTTCAAGCCTGAATTTTGTCCGCAAACTTTTTGATATGGAGGTCTCTGAAATTGCCGATGGCACAGTTTCCCTTGCAGCGATGGCCCGTGAACCAGGTTACCGTACCAAAGTTTGTGTCAAAAGCACCGATCCCAAAGTTGACCCTGTGGGGGCTTGTGTGGGAGCACGCGGAGGACGTGTCAAAAGCATTGTCAGGGAAATGAATGGGGAGAAAGTGGATATTGTGCGTTGGTTTGAAGATCCAATTGAGCAGTTGGTCGAGGCATTAAAGCCGGCAGTTCCCCAGAATGTGACTCTTGATCGTGATAAACGCCGGATGTATTTTGAAGTTAAAGAGGATGATCTTTCCGTGGCCATCGGACGCAAAGGAATCAATGCCCGTTTGACTTCCCGTTTGCTCGGGTGGAAGCTTGATATTGGAAAAGTGGTAGTCAAAGAGGTTGGTTTTGACGAAAGAAAAGCAAAAGCCGCAGAAGGGCTCACCTCGGTCGGGATTGAATTCGAAGTGGCAGACCGACTGGTTGCTTTTGGACTGGTCAGTCCGGAAGCTTTTGAAGGTGTCACCCACACCGATCTGGTCGGTTTAGGCTTTGATGATTCGACTGCCCAGCACATTTTGGAAAAAGTTTCCACCAGTTCAGCTGCAAGCGATTCAGAATCCTGATAATTTCCCTATCCCAAGACTCCCAATTTTGATCCTATGAGTGTAAGAATTCACGCAATTGCCAAAGAGACCAACAAAACGAGCAAGGAGGTCATCGAAATCTTGGCGGAGCGTGGATACGATGTGAAGAGTGCATCCTCTACCATTGATAACATCACCGCACAATCTTTGATCGAAGAACTCAGCGAAACCTCAGTGGTGACTGAAAACCCGGTGCGTACCCAAGCGGAAGAAAATTTGGAGGTCTTGGAAAAACCAAAGGATGTCCCCTTTGTTAAAACCAAGCAGGACTTGGACCGTGAACGCGAGGAAAAGGAAAAGGCTGAGCAGGCTGAAAAAGATGCCCTAGTCTCGAATCATGAAGAGCAGGTTGACAAGGAATCAATCCCAGTGGTTGAGCAGGTGACTCCTGAAGTTTTGGACAAAACTGCCGGTGCAGCCCCTAGTCTTCCGCCCCCACCAGTCAAGAGTGCTGGTGTTCCTCCTCCCCCTCCGGTCAAAACTGCCAAGCAACCAACGATTGCCCAGCCTGCTACAGCATCTACTTCGGATGAATCTGCGGGCATTGTGGAAGGGAATCTTGTCATCGTCAAGCCACCCATTGTGGTTCGGGACTTTGCGGGACTGATTGGACTCAAACCCTTTCAACTAATCTCTGAACTCATGGAGATGGGCATATTTGCCTCCATGAACCAGACGATCGAGGAGGATACAGCGAACAAGCTCGCAAAATCCAGAGGGTTTGACCTTGAAATCCGTCACCGTGGGGAAAAAGCGGAACCCCAAGCAAAGAAGGTAAAAGAAGAGGTGGATGAAAACGACGAGAAATTTCTCAAACCCCGTCCTCCTATTGTCTGTATTCTTGGTCATGTTGACCATGGTAAAACCACTCTTTTGGATACGATACGCAAAGCCAATGTTGTCGATGGTGAAGCTGGGGGGATTACTCAGCATGTCGGTGCCTATCAGATCGATCACAACGGGCATAAGATTACCTTTTTGGATACCCCGGGTCATGCCGCATTTTCAAAAATACGAGAGCGAGGAGCCAATCTTACCGATGTGAGTATATTGGTGGTTGCCGCAGATGATGGCTTCATGCCACAAACGGAGGAGGCTTTGAAGTTTGCTCAGCGATCCCAATCCTCCCTGATGGTTGCCATTAATAAAATCGATTCTAAGGGAGCAGATATTGACAAGGTTAAGACCCAAATGCAGGAAAGATCTATACCCGCTGAAGATTGGGGTGGGGATGTTGTGACAGTTCCAATATCTGCTCTCAAGGGTGAAAATATCGATGAACTTTTAGACATGGTTTTGCTTCAGGCTGAGTTGATGGAGCTCAAAGCCAACCCAACGGCTGTGCCGGAAGCCATCGTCATTGAAGCACGTATGGAGGTTGGTCGTGGACCAACCGCGACTATAATTGTGCAAAAGGGAACTCTGAAAGTGGGTGACTCCTTTCACTGTGGTTCCGTTTATTGCAAGGTAAAGGCTATGATTGACGATCAGGGAAACCAGGTTAAATCGGCCCCCCCATCGACTCCTGTTAATGTGCTGGGTTGGTCGGAGGTGCCAGATTGCGGAGCCGTTTGCAAAGGATCCAAAAATGAAAGGACTGCCAGACGTGAAGCCGAGGAGCACGCGGAAATGGAAAAGAAACTGCTTTCTCTTCCTGACGAGTCTCCCGTGGTTGAGGAAGAGGAGGGCGAAGAATCTGAGAATTCCGCTGCAGTGGATGCTCTGTTTGCTGCAATTAGTAAGAGCAAAGCGACCAGTTACCGGGTCATTATCAAGGGAGATGTGCGTGGATCGGTGGAAGCACTGAAAGATTCCTTAGAACTGATAGACAGCGATAAAGTAGACCTTGAAATTATTCATTCTGATGTTGGTCAAATTACTAAGAACGATGTCAAAATGGCCAACACTTCAAATGCTGATATTCTCGGATTCAATGTGAAGTTGGAAAACGGGGTGATGGGCGAGGCTAAACACCTTGATGTCAAAGTTTTTCAAAACAGTATCATTTATCAGATTATTGATTTGGTGAAGGAAAATATGTCTGAACTGTTGGAGCCTGAGTTGGTCGAAAACAAAACTGGTCGGGCCGAAATCAGGCAGATATTCCGGGTCAGCAAAGGAAGAACAGTGGCAGGTTGTATGGTTATGGAAGGTACCATAACCCGAAATAAGGGTGCCCGTCTGGTACGGTCCGGAGAAATTATTGCAGAAGGAAAAATTGATACCCTGCGCCGGTTTAAGGACGATGTGACTGAGGTGAAAGCAGGGTTTGAGTGTGGTATGCGATTGGACTCCTTTGACAAGTACGAAGAGGGAGATGTAATCGAAACATTTGAGATCGATAAGATCCGTCCCACTCTTTAACGCTTAACACCTTGTTCCGATGAGCCTGCGCCTAGCTAGGGTCAATGAATTGGTAAAGCGGGAAATAGGAAACTATTTGAGCACCCGTTATGGTGCGGAGACTGTCCGTTGGACCATTACTTCGGTGGAAGTTGCGGCAGATTTGAGGAATGCAACAGTGGCATACTCTGTGGTCGGAGAGGAATTGGATGCCCGGAAGGCCCAGCAATTTTTCCGAAAGCATGCCGGTGAAATTCGGGGAGTTGTGAGCAAGCATGTGGTTTTAAAATACTCTCCCAAACTGCAATTTGTTCGAGACCTTGGGATAGAAAGGGGCAATCGGGTAATGGAGATTTTAGATACTTTGGAAGATCCAACTATTCCCGAGGAAGTCGATATTTCTGACGAAACTCCCTGATCTTCTGTCCCAATGTGTCAATCATTGTGACACCTTTGTGACAGGCTGGCACATATATTGTATGGTTTGTTTCTCGGAAAAGAATAATATATTACTTAAACCATTGTTTAACAATAGTTAAGGTATTATTTTTGAAAGGGCACGGAATGTGCAAATGTTCAACCGTGAGTAAAATATTAGGTATAGATCTTGGTACAAGTAATTCATGCATGGCCGTGATGGAAGCAGGCGAGCCCAAAGTGATTCCAAATTCGGAGGGCAATCGAACCACCCCTTCGATCGTGGCATTTTCCAAAAATGGTGAAAGAATTGTGGGTCAGGCTGCAAAGCGTCAAGCCGTCACCAATCCGAAAAACACCATTTTCTCCGCAAAACGTCTAATTGGACGCAAATTTGATGAAATCAAGGACGAGATTGGTACACTACCCTATAAAGTCATCGAAGGGAAGAATGGAGCTGCTGTTATTGAGTGCGAGATTGACGGTAAAACCGAAACATTTATGCCGGAACAAATCTCCTCGATGGTTCTTGGTAAATTGAAAGCCGATGCGGAAGCCTATCTTGGTGAAGCGGTAACCCAAGCAGTCATTACCGTGCCCGCCTATTTTAACGACGATCAGCGACGTGCAACCAAAGATGCAGGTGCGATTGCAGGCTTGGAAGTTTTGAGAATTATTAATGAACCCACTGCTGCATCTCTGGCCTATGGGTTGGACAAAAGCGGGGAGGAAACAATTGCCGTCTACGATTTGGGTGGTGGAACTTTTGACATCAGTGTTCTGGAAATTGCGGATGGAGTATTCGAGGTCAAGGCAACCAATGGCGACACCCAATTAGGTGGAGACAATTGGGATAACCAAATTATTGAATGGTTAGTCGACGATTTTAAAAATGATCAGGGCATTGATCTATCTGGCGATCCTATGGCGATGCAACGTCTCAAGGAAGAAGCTGAGAAAGCTAAAATGGCTCTATCATCCTCTCAGTCTACGGATATTAATCTACCCTTTATCACGGCAGATGCTTCAGGGCCCAAGCATTTAAATGTTACCCTTTCCCGTTCCAAGCTCGAACAAATCTGCGACAATTTATATGAGCGCACTAAAAACCCATTCAAATCCTGCCTCAAAGATTCCGGTCTCAGTGTGGGAGAAGTGGGGAATTTGGTGCTGGTGGGCGGTATGACCCGTAGTCCACGGGTCGTTGAGATTGCCAAAGAGTTGGGTGGAAAAGATCCTCACCAAGGAGTCAATCCCGATGAAGTAGTCGCCATTGGTGCAGCGATTCAGGGTGCGGTGCTCCAAGGAGATGTAAATGATGTTTTGCTCCTTGATGTGACCCCTTTAACTCTAGGGATTGAAACTGCTGGGGGCGTTTCCACACCCATGATCGAACGGAATACTACCATCCCCACCAAAAAATCCCAAGTTTTCTCAACCGCTGCTGATAACCAACCGGCGGTTGATATTGTGGTTTTGCAGGGCGAAAGAGCGATGTCTAACGACAATAAAACCCTAGGAACTTTTAAGCTTGATGGTATCCGCCCGGCACCCCGTGGCACCCCGCAAATCGAGGTGACCTTTGATATCGATGCCAATGGCATTCTTAATGTCACTGCTAAAGATAAAGATACCGGAAAGGATCAGAAAATTACCATCTCTGGTTCTTCCAGTATGGATGAAGAGGAAGTGGAAAGACTGAAGAAAGAGGCGGAAAAGTTTGCCGAGCAGGACAAAGAGAAAAAGGATTCCGTACAAACCCGCAACGAATTGGATTCGCTGGTATACCAATGCGAGAAGCAGTTGGGTGATCTAGGGGATAAAGCTCCTGAGGATCTCAAAAAACAGATTGGGGACATGCTCACCGATGCCAAAAAAGTTTTGGATGATCAATCTTCCACACCTTCTGCCTTAAAAGAAGCGAAGCAAAAGCTAGAAAAGGGCTTTGAAGAATTGGCCAAGCAGGCTGCAAAGGCCGGTGGTGGGACTACTGATCCTGCAGCAGCAGCAGCGTCGGCACAAGCCAAAGCCGCAAATGGTGCAGAAAATTCGAAAGAGGACGATATCGTCGACGCAGACTTTGAAGTGGTCGATGATGAGAAGGACCAAAAGACGGGTTCCTGATTCATCTTTGCAAATCTTTGGTAGGGTGGTGCGTAAGCATCAAAATACTACCTGATAATCATAAAATATAATCTAACCTAACCCAAAAACTAAGGAATATGAGTAAACCAAAAATCACTCCACTGGGAGATCGCGTTCTGGTAAAGCAAGTCGATGAAGACGAGCAAGTAAAGGGCGGGATCATTATCCCTGATTCAGCCAAAGAAAAGCCGCAGGAAGCGGAAGTTGTCGCCCTGGGAACAGGGAAAAAGGACGACGCTGGAAATGATGTTCCCTTTCAAGTAAAGAAGGGTGACAAGGTCTTGATCAGCAAATACGGCGGAACCGATGTAAAAGTCGATGATGTCGAGTACAAGATTCTCCGCGAGGAAGATATTCTCGGGATCGTAGGTTGATTCATTCACAAATCGTAAACTTCCAAAAACAAAGAAGTAAAAATGGCTAAACAAATTCTATTCGACGAAGCCGCCCGCAAGAAAGTTCTCAAGGGCGTGTCGACACTTGCTGAAGCAGTCAGCGTAACGCTTGGACCTAAGGGTCGTAATGTCTTGATTGACAAAAAATTCGGATCTCCAACAGTCACAAAGGACGGAGTAACCGTAGCAAAGGAGATCGAACTGCAAGATCCCTATGAAAATATGGGTGCACAAATGGTTCGCGAAGTTGCATCCAAAACTTCCGATGCAGCCGGTGACGGTACCACCACCGCAACAGTACTTGCTCATGCGGTTTACCGCGAAGGCCTCAAGAATGTTGCCGCTGGTGCAAACCCCGTATACTTGAAGCGCGGAATCGACAAGGCAGTAGAAGCCGGAGTTGCAAAATTGTTACGCGATAGCAAAAAAGTATCCGATCGCGAGGAAGTCCGCCAAGTTGCGACCGTTTCCGCTAACTGGGATGGAGAAATCGGTGAAATTATTGCCGATGCAATGGACAAAGTTGGCAAGGACGGAACTATTACCGTTGAGGAAGCAAAGAGTATCGAAACAACCTTGGATGTTGTCGAGGGTATGCAATTCGATAAAGGTTACCTTAGCCCTTATTTCTGCACCAATAATGAAACAATGGAAGCAGCACTGGAAGACTGCTACATTCTAATTCATGAGAAAAAGATCAGTGCCCTCAACGATCTACTCCCTCTGTTGCAATTGGTTTCCAAGCAAGGCAAACCCCTGCTTATTATTGCTGAGGATATTGAAGGGGAAGCACTTGCAGCTTTAGTTGTTAACAAGTTACGTGGTACTCTCAATGCCTGTGCAGTAAAGGCACCTGGTTTTGGCGATCGCCGCAAAGAAATGCTTCGCGATATTGCTATTCTTACCGGTGGACGCTGTTTGACCGAAGATCTTGGGATCAAGCTTGAAAATGTGCAGCTTGCCGATTTGGGACAAGCCAAGCGCGTATCAGTCGACAAAGAAAACACAGTCATTGTTGAAGGTGCTGGTAAAGCTTCTGATATTCAGGGCCGGGTCAAACAAATCCGTCGTCAAATCGAGGAAACCACTTCCGACTACGACCGTGAAAAACTTCAGGAACGCTTGGCCAAGTTGGCTGGCGGGGTTGCTGTGATCAATGTTGGTGCTGCTACTGAACCAGAAATGAAAGAGAAGAAAGCCCGCGTGGAAGATGCTCTGCATGCTACCCGTGCCGCTGTAGAGGAAGGCATTCTTCCTGGTGGTGGAGTGGCTCTGCTTCGTGCGGCCAATGCCATTGAAAAAGCTGCGGAGGCCCTTGAAGGGGATGAGCAAATCGGTGCCGGCATCGTTCGCCGTGCAATCGAGGCTCCCCTGCGCAAGCTTTGCGACAACGCTGGAGTTGAAGGCTCATTGGTTGTTCAACAAGTCCTGAAGTCAAAGGGAAGCATGGGCTACAATGTAGCCACGGATACCCATGAAGACTTGATTAAGGCCGGTGTGGTTGATCCAACCAAGGTTACCAGGACTGCTTTGCAAAATGCAGGCTCGGTATCCGGTCTTCTTTTGACCACCGATTGTATGATTACGGATATTCCTGAGGAGGAAAAAGCTGCTCCTGCCGGACATGGCCACGATCATGGAATGATGTAAGAATTTTTCTTACGATAGTTTTGAAAAGGCGTTCCTTTCGGGGAGCGCCTTTTCTTTTTGAGTGCATCCGTCTGGCACCAGCAATGCTCTATCCTTGATTGGAAAGGAGCCTATGTCGTTAGCTCAGAGAATTTTGATTGCTTGGAATATCGTTCAGACTGTTCTTCCGCATGATAGGATGAACGGACCAGTGGTCCGGACTCCACTACTTCAATGCCAAGTGCATGAGCCTCTGTTTTCCAAGAATCAAACTCTTCAGGTCTGACCCATCGATCGATCGGAGAATATTCAGCACTGGGTTGAAGGTACTGCCCAAGAGTAAGTACATTGAGCCCAATTTTTGCCAAGTCATGCAACGCCGTGCGAATTTCTTCTTCTTTTTCACCTAGTCCGAGCATGATGCCTGATTTGATGGGAAATCCACGACTTTTAGCATGACTGAGTACATCCAAACTTCTTTGATAATGGGCGGTTTTACGAATGGGCCTTTGCAAACGTTCAACGGTTTCCAAATTATGATTAAAAATATCCGGTTTGGCATCCAGAACGATGTCTAAGCAATCAAAATTTCCCTTGAAATCAGGCACTAAAACCTCAATCGCTGTATGCGGATTTCGGTGCCTGACCGCACGAATCGTTGCTGCCCATACCTTGGCACCCCCGTCTGGCAAATCGTCCCGAGCGACCGAGGTGAGTACACAGTGTTTGAGCCCCATTTTGGCAACTGCATCGGCCACACGGGGAGGTTCCGCCAAATCCAGTTCCGTAGGTTTTCCGGTTTGAATTGCACAAAAGGAACACGCCCTTGTGCAAATGTTGCCCAGAATCATCAGGGTTGCGGTACCACGTGACCAGCACTCCCCCATATTGGGACATTGGGCACTTTGGCAAACGGTATGCAACTGGTTTTGGTCAACCAAGTTTCGGACCCTTCCGTAATCAGGACCAGAGGGCAGTTTGGCCCTCAACCAGTTGGGTTTGCCTGATTTGGAGAATGATTCAGTCACGGGAATGATCAATCTTGTTTTTGGGACCTGTGGTAGGAATATATTGCTGGGAGATTGTATCTTTTTGCAAAACGGAAAACCCGTGCTTTTGCAAATGGTCCGCAGACAGGATCTTTTTTTCCTTAGAGGATGAATGGTTCAAGGTTAAACTGGGTGCTGTAACAACTCGCCGGATGGGTTCACCGGTAAGTGGGTGCTTGACTAAAGGGGAGTCATTCACCAATTGCTCGATTTCAATATATTCGGGTGGGTCGCACTGGTTTAATACTTGGTACTTAAAAAAAGGCATTGGGGAAAGCAACTTAGGCGGACTTCTTTTTCTTGGGAGGAAATTCAAAACCGATCGATCCATTATCCTTAAGGAGTAAATTTGCGTCAAAGCGCCTTTTCGTCCTTCTTGAGATAAATCCTTTGATTAGGCCAGTTTTTCTCTCAGTGACTAATTTCTTAAACTCTTCAAGTGGGATTTCTTTATCGAGCAATTTTCTCGTCAAACGAAATGAGCAGGCACCATGTTCTGATATTCTTTTGTTGTTCGAGCACAAAAAAGACAGGTCCGTCTGGTGAATGGAACCATTGCAAACCGGGCAATCGCTGACGACCGGGGCGGTCTTAATCATGTCTTTTTCGACAGATTCCTCCTGTTCGTCCTTGGAGTTATCAAAGAGAAAACTAATTTTGAAATCGTCTTCCAGTTTCAACATAGCTGAAAATCGCTTACCTGTCTTGGATATAAAATCATCCAAGGGACCGACCCGTTTATCCTTAAGCAAAACTCCTACCTCATCCACTGTCAGACGGCGCCCCGCAATATTTTTGGAGATTTTAAAGTCTCCGGATTCATTTTGATATTGGTTCAATCCTTCAAACAGGGGCTGATTGTCAAGGGGGGAGCGAAGGTAAGTTTCCTTCAGGGAAGCGGTTGTTTCATCAAACCCAGTCGTTTTTTCAACGAATTGCCGGGTGAGGTTGGAAATCTCCTCCATAAATGAACTTCGGGACATTTTACCCTCTTCAATCCTGCGCAATTTTTGTTCCCATTCACCGGTCATAGCAGGACTGGTCAAAACTTCCACCCCGGCTGCATGTAAAAACTGGAACAAATCTTCCGCTTTAAGAGTCGGGAAAAGTTCGGTTCCCTCCCTGCGTAAATATTTTTCCTTAATTAAGTGTTCAATGGTGGATGCGCGTGTTGCAGGAGTTCCTAACCCTTTTTCCTTAAGTGCCTCCGCCAAATCCTCATCATCGACCAGTTTGCCTGCGCCTTCCATAGCGGAAAGGAGGGTGGCCTCGGTGTATCGCGGTGGAGGGTTGGTATCGTCGGAAATTAGCTCAGCGTCAAGGAACTTGCATTCATTCTCTGAGGAAAGAGCAGGCAAGGAATCTTCTCCTCCCTGATCTTTTCCATAAATCGACAACCAGGAAGGCTCGACCAATACCTTTCCTTCCGTTTTGAATGAATGGTTCGATACCTCAGTGATTCGGGTGGTGATATCCCATTCTGCCGGGGGATAAAAAACAGCAATAAATCTTTTGAGAATAAGGTTATAAATTTTCCACTCGTTCGCATCTAAGTTTGATGGACTGGTGGTGGTGGGAATGATGGCAAAGTGGTCACTGATTTGCTTGTTGTTGAATACCCTTTTATCGCTGGGATTGATCCAGTTATGTTGGAGGGCATTTTGAGCAAAAGGTTGGAAATCTCCGCTGACTCGTTGCAGGAGATCGTGACAAGTGGTTACATAATCTTCCGGTAACGCCTTGGAGTCGGTGCGCGGATAAGTGATGACTTTGTGTTTTTCGTACAGGGCCTGAGCAATCTGAAGGGTGCGACTAGCCGGAAGGCTGTGTAATCGGTTTGCTTCCCGTTGCAGGGTGGTCAGGTCATAAAGCCGGGGAGAGCTTTGCTTGGATCTCTTTTTGGTTTCTGAAACAGGACAGAAACTTGCTTGCTCCACAATTTCGAAAATTGATCTGGCTTCTTCTTCGTCCCATATCCGGTCGATCCGGTCACGATCATTTTGCTCGTCTTTTATGAAATCGGGTTTTTGGTAAATACCTTGATAAACACCGTTGGGGATTTCAAAATTTGCCCGGATAGAGAAATAGGTCTGAGGCTTAAAGTTTTGAATTTCGTGCTCCCGTTCTATCACAAGCGAGAGGGTGGGGGTCTGTACCCTGCCAACCGTTGATACTTGCCTGCTACTTGCTTTATTGCGCTTAATGGTTACAGCTCGGGTTCCATTGATACCAATTAGCCAGTCCGATTCCGAACGGCATCGCGCTGCATCAAGGAGTGGTTGCATTTGCTCGGAATCGCGAAGGTGTTCGAATGCTTCTCGAATGGATTTATCCGTCATCGATAAGAGCCAAAGCCTCTTGATTTTAAGCTTGGACGCGGAGAGTTCGTGGATGTAATTGAAGATCAGCTCCCCTTCACGCCCAGCATCACAGGCATTGATGACATATTCCACATCCTTTCGTTTGAGCTGTTTTTTGAGACTTTGAAATTTTTTCTTGGCCGTTGCAACTGGTTTGAGTTCGAACTTGGGAGGGATGATGGGGAGATTAGCAATTTTCCAAGCTTTTAATTTTTTGTCGAAATCATCGGGCATGTACAACTCGACCAAATGCCCGATCGCACTGTCAATGATCCACTCATCGTTCTCAAAATGATCTTCTTTTTTGGGAACTTTTCCCAAGGCTTTGGCCAAGTCACGGGCAACGCTGGGCTTTTCTGCAATTATAAGTTTTTTCATTAGCCTAGTTGGCGATAAATAAGATTATAAAACCGGTTTCAGGGGCAATGAGTCCGCTCAGGAGGAGGGCAAAAAACGGGGAAGTATCTCATCCATAGATTGGAGAAGGTGGGACATGGATTCCTCCGTCTCATTCCCCATGTTGGAAATGCGGAAGGTTTGTCCTTTGATTTTCCCGTAGCCACCATCAATGGCCAGTTTTTTCTCTTCCCTGAGGGCCTTGACAAATCCGCCCACATCCATACCCAAGTTGTTGCGCACGCAGGTTAGAGATTTGGAAGCATATTTCTTCTCAGGTAGAAGCACAAATCCTTTTGCTTCTACCCAAGAGTGAACCATAGCGTTGAGGCGGGCATGCCGTTCATGCCTAGCCTCAATGCCCTCTTTGAAAATATGATCCAGGGTGTACTTCAGTCCATGGATTTGGGGGATGGCAGGGGTGCTTGGCGTCATCCCTTTTTCGTGGTTCTTTAGAAATTCAAGAAAGTCAAAGTAATAACCACGTCCATCCAACTTTTCAGCACGGGCAAAGGCTCTTTCCGAAACCGTAAGCAAGGCAAGGCCTGGAGGAAGTGCAAGAGCTTTTTGGGAACCTGTCAGCACCACATCTATACCCCATTCATCTTTAGGAATGGGCACAACCGAGAAAGAACTAACGGTGTCAATCACAGAAATAACATCTGGATACTTAGCCAAAATTTTCATGATCTCTTCCAGTGGATTCATCATCCCACAGGATGTTTCGTTGTGTACCAGAGTGACCAAATCGTATTCACCGGTGGATAATTTTTCATCGAGTAAGGCTGGATCAATGTGGGATCCCCACTCCACATCTAGGCCATCTGCATCTTTTCCGCATCTTCTGGCTACATCCAACCATTTGTCAGAAAATGCCCCGCACATGCAACAGAGGGTTTTTTTAGCGCATAAATTACGCACAGCACCTTCCATTACGCCCCATGCACTTGAAGTGGAAAGGAATACTGGGTCTTGGGTTTGAAAAAGTTCCTGTAGTTGCGGCTGGCAGGATTGATAGAGATCCACAAAATCAGGACTTCTATGACCCATTACACGGGTGGACATGGCTTGATAGGCTTCGGTAGAAACATCTACAGGCCCAGGAATATGTAGTTTATAATCAATCATTTGAAATAGGTGCGGGTGAGGAAACGATTTCGTACTTGAGATTGTTCTTACCTACCAGAACTAGTTTAGGTTCCCAAACTGCGGCTTCATCTGGATTAAGTGTGACAAAAGTAATAATCACCAGCAAATCTCCAACTTTTCCTTTGTGGGCAGCTGCACCATTGAGTGCGATCTCCCCGGAGCCACGAGCTGCTGGAATGCAATAAGTTTCAAATCTTTCCCCATTGGTAATGTTGCCAACCAGAATTTTTTCATGATGTAAGAAGCCAGCCGCATCCAATAAATCCTGGTCTATAGAAAGACTCCCGGAATAATCCTGATGAACGCCAGTGACTTGTGCTCGGTGAAGCTTTGATTTAAGTAGGGTTACCTGCATTTTGGACTAGGTAAAAGAGAGATATCAAATACCTTAGTCCAAAAAAGTCAATGGATCAAAGGAATCAGATGGGGAATCGGGTTGAAAGTACGATGATTTATCTTAATCCTTATTGGTTATGACGCAACAAGGCGGGCTTGCTTGGATAAAACAAAAATGGAGCGATTTTGAAAGTTTCGTTGAGGGAGTTTTGTATGACCGTGATCTTTCCATTTCTGCCCGTTTGTTCGGACTAATTCTCAATCCATTCTCCTACATTTTTTATGGCATAGTTTGGATGCGATTGTTCCTTTATTCCCAAAAACTCTTTTTTCGCTCAACCCGCCTGGATGGACTTGTCATAGTGGTCGGTAACCTGACCATGGGCGGCACCGGGAAAACCCCGGTGGTCGAACGACTTGCCCGCGAACTTCAAGCGAAGGGAAAAAAAGTAGCCGTGCTCAGCCGGGGGTACAAAAGCAAGGAGGAAGGGGCACAAAAAAATCAAGTAACCAAGGTGGTAAGTGATGGAAATCGTGTCCTCTTAGATTCTGAAGAGGCTGGAGATGAGCCCTTTATGTTGGCACATAACCTGCCAGGTGTGGTGGTGTTAATCGACAAGGACAGGGTGCGCGCCGGACAGTTTGCCATTAAGGAATTTTGTGTGGATGTATTAATTTTAGATGATGGATTTCAGTATCTCCCGCTTGAAGCTGACATGACCCTTCTCTTGGTTGATCAATTAAATCCGTTTGGAAATCATAAACTCTTGCCCCGAGGGATTCTGAGGGAACCAGTACGCCACCTTTCCCGTGCATCCTACGTTTTGGTTACCAAGTCTGATATCGAACCAGAACTTGAATTGCTTGAAACCATTCGTAAACACAACCGGAATGCTGAAATTATTCGATGTGCACACAAACCAAAAGTTTTCAGGGAAATAAATGGAGAGGAGGAACAAAAATTAAATTTTTTATACGAGCGGTATGTTGGCGTATTTTGTGGAATTGCATCACCTCGGGGTTTTGAACAGTTGATTCATCGGATGTCAGGAGAGTTGAGGTATAAGAAAAGGTTTTTGGACCATCACCGCTACGATGAGGAGGAATTGGAAAGGCTCTTTCAACAAGCAAAGAATGCGGGGGTGGAAGTAATGATCACTACAGAAAAGGATGCGGTGCGTATACCCGATCAATTCAAACCGGTCATTCCGTTATATTATCTGCGCATGGAAATTGAAATCGTGGAAGGATATGAAGATTTTGATGAAGCAGTCTGTTCGATTTGCAAATTAAAACCAAACGGGAACCACAAATGAAGAAATGTGGGTCACCCCCTGTAGTCACGAACCGTTGAAACTAAGCTGTCCATACATTCGATTTTTGCATCTGGCCGTATGCCATGACCGAGGTTCATGATATGGGCGGGATCGTGCTTCATGGAATCCAAAATTTTAGTGGTCTTGCTTCGCACATTTTCAGGAGTTGTTTCCATAATTTCCGGAGCCAGATTCCCCTGGAGAACCAGAGGAAGAGGAAACTGTTTACGGGCTTGGCACAGGTCGGCCCGGTGATGGACACCGATTGCACCCGTGCCAGTTTCTACAATCCCAGCTAATGCATCTACCGATGCATTGGCATAGACAATTAGACCAAGTTTTTTTGGCACACTATCAACAATTTGAGCGATCCACCTCAAGGAATATTCCCACAGATGTTGAGGGGGGCAAAGGTTGTGCCAACTATCAAAAATTTGTAGGGCATCGACCCCACACCCAGCTTGCATCTCCAAATATTTAACAAGTGCATGGGTGATTTTTTCCAGTAAGCGTTGAAAAGAAGATGGCCGGTTTTTTGCCCAAGCCAGAGCTTTGGGAAAGCCATCCGCAGAACCACCCTCCAACATGTAGCAGGCAAGCGTCCATGGAGAACCGCAGAATCCAAGGAGTGCCTGCCGTTCTCCCAGTTCTTTGCGCAGAAGTCGCAAGGTATCTGCAACATAAGCGAGTTTTCCTTCGATGTCTGACACAGAAAGTTTTTCGATGTCATCGTCATGGATCAGCTTGGAGGTCATTTCAATGCCCCCTCCGTTTCGGAAATCATATCCCTGACCCATTGCCTCAGGGATTACCAAAATGTCACTGAAAACAATGGCTGCATCTAGCTCAAAACGACGCAAGGGTTGCAGGCTGACCTCAGTGGCTAGGTCTGGAGTCTTGACCATTTCTACAAAAGTATACTTTTCTTTCAATGCCCGATACTCTGGCAGGTAACGTCCTGCCTGTCTCATCACCCAGAGAGGAGGTCTTCCGCTGTGGTTTTCCCCCCGGAGGGTTTTCCTGAACAATTCCCGTCCGGTCATGCTTTTTCCGTCAGCCAATCACGGGGGCGAAGGTAAGAACGGTAGAGTTCTTCCTCCGGAGAATTCTCATCAGGACTCCAACCGTAGTCCCATGATACTTCAGGGGGCATGGACATGAGGATGGATTCGGTTCTGCCTTTGGACTGAAGGCCAAAAAGTGTGCCCCGATCATAGACCAAGTTAAACTCGGCATAACGTCCACGGCGATACTTTTGAAAACTTCTTTGCTTCTGACCAAAGGGAGTGGTCCGTCTTTTCTCAAATATATCAAAATAAGAATCGCAAAAACAATTTCCCACTTCTAGCACAAAGTTTAAAGTCCGATCAAATCCTTCCAGGTTCAGATCATCAAAAAATAACCCACCAACCCCCCTGGTTTCATTGCGGTGAGGCAGAAAAAAATAATGATCGCACCATTCTTTAAATTTTGGATAGAGGTCCTGACCAAATGGATCGCAGACGGCTTTGGCCGCCTGGTGCCAGGCCACCACATCTTCCTCAAAAGGGTAATATGGGGTTAAGTCAAACCCTCCTCCGAACCACCAGGCAACCGGCTCATTTTCGGGGCCCGCCTCAAAGTAACGGATATTTGCATGACTCGTTGGCACATAGGGGTTGTACGGGTGAAAGACAACCGAGACTCCCATTGCCCGAAAAGCCAAACCGCTTAATTCTGGTCGGTTTTCGGTGGCAGAAGGGGGAAGTTCTGTTCCCTCTACATCGGAAAAGTTGATCCCGCCTTTCTCCAACGCATCACCCTTGGAAAAAGCACGAGTAATACCACCTCCTCCTTCCTCTCTCTCCCATTCATCTTCCACGCATTTGCAGGTCGGATCAGATTCGAGAAGCTCATCGCATATTCTGTTTTGTAATCCGATAAAGGCCCTACGGGCTTTATCCGAATCCGAAGAGTGAGGCATCAAAAATTATCCCTTTGGGGAGTTTGGATCGATAAAATTATCAGCGGTGAGATCGGAACCCAAAATCAATCCTCAGCAGTCTCAACCTCACGATTGAAGGATTCTTTGGCTTCTTCCAAATTCTCACAAATTGCCCAGTCTTCACAACCGTCCAAATTATTCCACATTTCTGCGTCCTCCCCGGTGGCAATGATGGCACCCCGCATGGGCAACTTCATATCCTCAATTTTTTCAGAAAATTCACCAACCACCTCAATTGCTTCCTCCTCCACTTCTTCAAGGGATGAAACATCTATGATAAGCTTAAGAATACCTTCATTGATCGTATTCCGAATCCGTTGGTCCATGTTTTCCTTAATATCATTGATGACAAAAGGAGAAAGTTCGGTGGGCAATTTGAAGAGCAAATAATCCTCAACAAATTTAAAATACCGGGCAGAGGAATCGAGATTCATCACCTTGTACATTACCGCGTCTGTTTTATTTTGGTCGAATGGTTTGGTGATACAATCAGCAAAGCCAGCATCCAAGGCTTTCTTTTGAGCAGCCTGATCGCCCATGACAATCATTCCCACAACCGGGGTATTTAATACCCGGTGATTGGTTTTGAGTTTTCTCCGCAAATCAATGGCGGAATCATCTGGTAACGCCATGCTGATAAGGATGGCGGAGTAATGGCTATGCTCACAAGCGTCCAGAGCAGATTGCTCGTCTTTTGCTCCCTCCACTTGCCAATTACTTTTGGCAAACATATCTACCAGTTGCTTAATGATATTGGGCTTGTCGTCCACCACCAGTATGCGAACGGTGTTATCAGTAACATCAAGAGCTTTTGTTCCGTCAGCCTTTTTGAATACATTAAAATCCGAATCACCCCTTGGGGCAATTTTGTTCATTCTGTACAAACGACGGCCAAGGGTTCGAATCAGTTTGAGTGCTACTTTTGGATTTTTTGAGACAATGTCAGCAATACTTTCCTCCACATGCCTAACTTTAGCATCCGTTTTGGCTCGTATAGCAGCATCTCTTTTCATCCCGAGAATTTCACTGAGCTCGCCAAAAATAGCCCCTTTTAAATCAATCTCGCTTAGTACTCGGTTGTCTCGAATCACTTCGAGGGTACCACTCTCTAAGATACAAAAACCAGTACCTAGTTCGCCTTCAGGTAAGACAATCTCTCCCTCTTTATATTCTTGCAGTTTGATCATGTGAATTCGTTAACTTTGGCAAAAAATGTCAGTGAATCAATTCTAATATAATAAGCCAAGTAAAGTAGACTTATGAATGGGAAAATGAATGTGAATCGACAGTCTGACAAGAATCGTTAGGAAATATGTCATGATTAACAAACGGGTAAGGTTTGATTTGGTGGTGCTGGGGGGAGGAAGTGCTGGGTATGCCGCAGCACGGACAGCCCATGAACTGGGTAAGCAGGTAGCGGTAGTGGATGGTGCTGCTGAATTGAGTGGTCTTTGTATTTTAAGAGGTTGTATGCCTTCCAAGACATTGATCTATTCCGCAGAAGTTCTTCACCTCGCCCAAAAAGGTGACTTATTTGGATTTAAAGGGGAACGGCCGGTGGCTGATCTTCGTGCGATGCAGAAAAGAAAGAGAGAAGTAATTAAGGAGTTTTCTGATTACAGGAAGCAACAGCTAGAGGACGGAAGATTTACTCTTTTCAGGCAAAAAGGGATTCTTTCAGG
>JAYNJW010000027.1:0-24338 GCA_038110535.1 Opitutia bacterium
TGATCTATTCGTTGGTTCGGGACCGCGATCCAATAGCCAATGAATTCTTCACTCTCGATGAAAACGGCACCCTCCGAACTGCGGAAGTGCTGGACTATGAGAAAAATGCCAGCCTCTTCATCAGGGCAAGGGTAACCGATAAGGGGGGGCTCCTTACCAAGAATGGATTTGTGATCGAGGTGATCAATGTTGTGGAGGACAATGACAAGGACGGGGTGGAGGACCATTATGACTTGGATGACGATAATGATGGATTCTCCGATTCGGAAGAACTCGCCTACGGATCCGACCCTCTCGATCCCAACTCGGTAGCCAATGCCGCTCCCAATTCCCTCTATCTAAACGGCACCACCATTCTGGAAAACCAGTCAGCGGGAACCATTATCGGGCGGTTGATCGGGCATGATCCGGACACCAATGCTACCCTCATCTATTCCCAGATACACGATGGTAACCAGTCGCAGTCGCCCGTATATGTGGGCCCGGCTGGCGTAGTGCGTAGCACCCGCGTCTTTGATTACGAAACAAACGAACATAATTACACCTTAGTCGCCAAGGTATCGGATGAGCATAATTTTTCCATCGAGCAATCCTTCACCATATACCTGCTCAACCAGATTGAGGATATCGACGGGGATGGTGTGGAGGATCATTTGGACGAAGATATCGATGGGGACGGTTTCAGCAATGACGAGGAGATTGCCTACGGGTCTAATCCACGGGATGCACATTCGGTAATCAATGCACCTCCCACCGATATTACTATGCAGGGTGGAGAAGTTCTGGAAAACCAACCGCTTGCTACATTAGTGGGCAGGTTCTTTGGAGTGGATGCAGACAAAAATGATTCGTTGACCTATCAACTGGTCGATCCGGTGATCGGAGAAAATTTCCCATTTAAACTTTCCCAACGTGGTGGTTTGAGAACGACTAGAAAACTGGACTATGAATCAGATGAGAATAATTATTCCCTTACCGTTCGGGTGCTAGACGATAGGAACGAGTCCTTCGAGAAATCCTTTACCGTTCATTTGATCAATGTCGTCGAAGATCTCGATGGCGACAGCATCGAGGATGCGTACGATGAAGATATTGACGGAGATGGATATTCCAATGAGCAGGAACAAGAGATCGGAACCAACCCTGCCGACCAGTACTCCCGCCCGGAAAAGCCAATCCTCAGGAGAGGACAGGCAATAATCGATGAAAATGGATCCATCCATTTAACTGGTGGAATCCTGGCAAATGGGCGGGCTGAAATAACAGACTTTGGGTTTGTTCTCTCATCGGGCGTATCTCTGGATCGTAGGAAATCTACGGTCTATTGGGTCAGGGGACATGGGGAACCACAGCTATTTAAACTTACCGTAACGGAGAGTCCATTTCAGGAAATTCTCTATTTTCGCACCTGGGCGAAAAATGCTGCAGGCTATGGTATTGGGCCGGTCAGGAAGGTGGTCATACCCGATGCTCCACAACCTTGGTGGGGAGAGGTTGCCGAAGGTGCTGGCGGTTGGCTGAGTTCCGATTGGTTTGGCACGTTCAAATATTATGAGCAGGGCTGGCTATACCATGCTCGCTTGGGCTGGCTTTATTCATCCCCGGTCAGTGAAAACAGTGTATGGTTATGGAAAGAAGATCGGGGCTGGTTGTGGACAAAACCAAGCTTGTGGCCATACTTCTGGTGGGATAGTACCCAAAACTGGTTATACCTGAATCCAAGCAAACCCGGTGAACCAATCAGGTTTTACGACTATTCGACGGAGTCCTACCGCTAAGCCTTTGATCAATGGTTGCTCTTTTCTCGAGCAAAGCGGTCGTTGACTTTGGGCGTAAAATCACGAGGATTGTTCCCTTTTCATACTTTGATTAGCGATGTCCAATAACGAGCAAAACGAGAATCCCAAGGATAATGAAGTGCCTGAAGATGAGCAGGCAGATGGTTTGACTGCCGAACAGGCTGCTGAGGAGCGTCCATACGATGAGGTGGAAGCATGGAAAAAAAGCAAGAATACGCTCTTTTCTGTTTTGGGAATCATTGCCCTGGGAGTGGCTATTTCCACATTCTACAAAAACTCCAAGCAGGATGAAGCAACCGAGAGAAGTCTGCGCTTTGTCAATGCAAGTGTGGGAGAGGTTGGCTCGGAGGAAAAATTTCTTTCCTTTGCCGAGGATTATGATGATACCCTAGGAGGTGTTGCTCAGTACCGGGCGGCATCCATTCAGTATGGCGAGGGCAGGTATTCGGAATCGGCGGACAGTTTTCTTGCCGCAGCCAAGAGGTTGGCTGGCGATCCTTTGAGGGGTCGTGCGAAGATTGGCCATGCAGTATCTTTGCTCAAGGATGGAAAAAAGGAAGAAGGTGAATCGGCCTTGTCTGCAATATCTTCCGATTCCAGCCTTTTGAAGATAGATCGTTTTGAAGCGATGTACCTGCTCGGAGTGAATGCCCTGGGTGAGGGAAATAGCGAGGGTTATGAGGCACAGGAACAGGCACTTGGTCAGGATGAAAGGGCTGCTGATTATTTGTCCAGGTTGGTTGAATTCAAAAGATTGCACAGTCTTTATAATCAGGCACTGTCCTTGCCCGACATCAATCTGGCCAAAGGGGCAGAGTATTTGAGCAAGCAAAGAAAACGCAAGGCAGTCAAAGAAACCGAGAACGGATTGCTCTATGAGGTGATCAAAGATGGGAATGGCTCCTTGCCAACTGAAACAGACGAGGTGGAAGTGCATTATCATGGAACCCTGATCGATGGGGAAGTATTTGATTCATCACGCGATCGTGGAGAGCCCGCAAAATTCCGCGTAAATCAGGTAATCAAGGGATGGACAGAAGCCCTGCAACTAATGAAGGTAGGGGCGAAATGGAAACTTTATATTCCGGCAGATTTGGCTTATGGAAAGAGAGGAAGCAATACAATTGGGCCCAATGAAACCCTGACTTTTGAGGTGGAACTTTTGGGCATTACTCCACCGATTGTAGAACCCGAGCTGCCTGATTTGAACGAATCAGAACCAATTCCGGCGATTTTTCCAAAAGACTTGAGTGATGCAAACAAAACCTCGCCCGCAAACTCGAACAAGAAAAAGAGGGAGCAAGCAAACCAGGCTGGTAAGCTCAAAGAGAATAACGAATCTAAGTAATCCCTGCTTTTCTTTTCCGCAAGATTGCGGAGTGGGGGGGACAATCAGGCGTGGATGGAATGTCTTATTTCCCTCGCTTTTTCGGGCCCGCACAACAATTCGATCAAGGATAAACCAAATTCCAATGCCGTGCCCGCTCCGCGGGAGGTAATGATTTTATCATCAATGACCACTGCTTGTTCAGTATCGATTTGTGGGAGTTCTTCCATGATACTTCCATGACCGGTAAAGGACTTGTTCGTTAACACCCCAGCATCTTTTAGAAGCAGGGGGGCGGCACAAATCGCACCAATTGGTCGCTCTTTATCTGCAAATTCTTGAATTAAAGAAAGAATCCCCCTGTTTTTACGGAGTTCAAAAACCGCAGGTCCTCCGGGAATGACCAGCAGATCAAAGCGTTCGGGCTTGGTTTCGCTTAAAAATTGATCAGCCCGGATAATAATTCCAGATCGTCCACAAACTTCCAGTCCGGCTTCGCAGGAGGCAAGAACGACCTCGACCTCAGCCCGTCGCAATAGATCGATGGGGCAGGTTGCCTCAATTTCCTCGAACCCATGAGCTAAGGGAACGAGGACTTGCGGGATCATGACAAATGGTGGATCAGGCGGCTTTTACCTTTTCCTTCTTTGGTTTGGAATCCGGTTTTTTTTCCGTCTTATTGGGGGCGGATCCACTGTCCGAGCTTCCGGAATCAGAACTGGTGGAACCATTACTGGAATCACTCCCGCTCTTTTTCTTGTAGTCAGTCTCGTAAAATCCCGTGCCTTTGAAAATAAGACCGGCCCCCAGACCAAGCAACCGTTTGGCCTTGTGCTTTTTGCATTTGGGACAGCTTTTGACTGGGGAATCATTCATCGATTGAAAGAGTTCCCACTCGTGGCGACAAGCTCCACATTGATAATCGTAAGTAGGCATGGCGAACAATGATAAACTTGAAAGTTGAAAAAGTCAGGAAAAATTCTTCATGCGGAGGGCACAGGAATAGGCAATTAAAATCCAGGCACCAACAAAGAAAGAAAGACCATAAAGGGGAAGGGCGAGCAGGAAAATTCCCCAAAATGCAATTACGGGTAGGGCCAATGGTTTCCACCCCTTCATCACCTGTTCAATGAGCATACGAACCTGAAATGCATCCCGTAATTCTTCATGCTTTAAATAAGCCAAAAATGCAGACAGAAAAATCATCGGTGAAAAGAAACCGGTTATAGCAAGGGGGAGATAAGCTACCACACCCAATAAACCAAAGGTAAGAAAGTATAAGATTAAGCTGGTTACCCAGCCCAAAATCATGGGCACACCCACATAAACAAGAAGCAATCCAAATAGACGCAGTCCACAAATAAACAATTCAGGCCAGTTCATTTCGGACCATTCAGGCAGATCCAGTTGTTGGTTACGCCGTAAGCGGCGCCCGTAAATAAATAAATATCCAAGGGCAAAAAGATTTAAACCAGGAATGAAGGATAATCCACCTCCGAGCAAAACTTTGGGGATCCATCCCGGACGACCGAACAATCGGGCACACACCGCTTCCAAACTTGGCATAGGTAATATATGTTGACATGCTTTACCTTTCTCGCAAGCCATGAATTTTTCAGAAAAGCTAAAATCTTTCCAAGACAGGATCGAAAAACACCTAAGATCGGATTTGCCGGAATCTTCTAATAGGCCTGTCCGTTTGCATGAGGCAATGAATTATAGCTTGCAGGCAGGGGGGAAACGTTTGCGTCCCGTTCTGGTGCTGGCCGCTTCTAATTTGTTTCCGGGTAAAAACGATCCCATGCCTGCGGCATTGGCAGTGGAAATGATCCACACTTACAGCCTGATTCATGATGATTTACCCGCGATGGACGATTCAGATCTGCGAAGAGGAGTTCCCACCTGTCACCGTGCTTTCGACGAGGCGACTGCTATCCTTGCTGGTGATGCCCTGATTCCACTCGCCTTTGAGCTTTTGGCAAAGAGCTATGCCCAACAACCGGATTTGGGATTACAACTGGTATGCATGCTGGCCGAAACAGCAGGCAGCCAAAAACTGGTCGGTGGCCAGATGGAGGATTTATTGGCAGAAGGAAAAAGCCCGGATGAACAGACCCTTTCCTTTGTGCATGCCAATAAAACCGCAGCCATGATCGAGGTATCCCTAGCGATGGGCTTTCTCCTAGGGAGCCGGGGGACCGATCAGGAATTACTTAAGCTGGTATCCCAGGCGGGCCAGTCGCTGGGCCTCGCCTTTCAGGCAGTAGATGATTTGCTCGATGTTACTTCAACCACTGAGGCCTTGGGCAAGGATGCTGCCCATGACAAGGAGGCAGGTAAGATGACATGGGTCAAGATGTATGGACTGGAAAAGGCGAGGGAACTAGCCAGTGAACATACGGAAAAAGCACTCCAAAAAATTGGGGATATCGGGGGTGATAACCAATTTCTGCTCGAACTTGCAGAATATATGCTTCGCAGAAAAAACTAATGGTTATGCCTGCCTTACACGAAGGCTTAGGCTCACGCGATTGGCGCCAAAGATTGGGGGTTTCCCGTGATTTGGGCACTGGATTCGCTGCTCCTGGGGGAGAGTTTACCCGGGCTTTGTTTGAATGGAGTTTGGTTACAGAAGGGCACTTTTTACACGCTTTATTGCAGGGCAGAAGAGTCGTGGAACTGGGGGCGGGGATGATGCCCTATGGCTATGCCCTGGCGGCCCATTCCCGTGCCCGAAACTTTGTTGCAGTCGAGCCATTCTACGCAGATAAACAGGAGGTTGCTCAGACGGGTTACGTACACCAAAGCCTGGATCCATCGCTTCGCATCCCCCGAAAAGTGGAGTCAAAAGATATGTTGGCCTACTTGCAGGAGGAACCAGACAACTTATTGACCATTCTTGCCTGTGGGATCGAGGATTGTATTTTGCCGGGACCGGACTACCGAAAGAAAGTGGAAGGGGAAATTGAGCGTACTTTGGAGGAGGATGCCTTTTTTTTGAGTTCGCACAGCGATTTACACCCTCAGGGTTTGTTGTCCATGGAATTGGTTTTTAACCGGCCATCCCAGCCGTATGTAGTGGATCGTTTACGATTGCACGGGAAAAAAACTGCATTCGAAAAATGGCACGCTGTCTTGCCTTCTTTCTAGAACAATTAGGAACCAGCAGTCGCGGCCAGGCGTGCTTTCATGATGAGGTATAATTCCCGGCTAATCCATGCATCGGTGGCTGCATAAGCTTGCTGGGCAGGAGTAAGAGGGCTTTTTTGCCAGTTTGAAAGCTGGGCAGATTTGGAAAGTCGTTGGGAAAAAAAGATAGCGGTAAGGTTACGCAATCCAGTCTGTTCAATTTTCAGGGATTGGGCAAGGGGGGCCAAATCTTCGAAACCAGCAGGGGAAAATTCTTCAATTTTCTTGAGGTTGTAGACATCATCTTTAATGGCCACTCCTGTTTTAATGATATTGGGATTTTCGAGAATTTTGACCAAAGGACCAAGCTTCATTACCGGATAAAGCCGGAAAAGAAAGGCTTGGTCGGCGGTGGCTAATTGAAGAAGGGCAGGGGGGTTGTTGGGCCCGCGTTTAAAGTTTGGTTTACACTCGATGTCGAAACCAAGAATTTTTTGTTTGCTCAGGTGGGATACAAATTTCTTGAAGGATTTATTATCCCCAGCCAACTGGATCGATCCATGAAAGCGGATCAGGGGGAGTTCATTAATCTGGCTCTTTTCGAGCCTGGTGGGCAATTCGCCTTGGTTGTAGTGGAGAACTGACATGGGCAAAAGAATTCATAATTCCACGGTTAATCCGTCATAGGCAAACAAAACTTCACGGGGTAAACCGCGTGGCGATGGAGCACCGGGGATTCCAGGAATGGATTCTCGCACAGCGTGCCGTGTACCAGTTAAGAATTTTCTGGTGTGGGCACAGAATTCGGAAATGTTTTCGTCGGTTGCGTTGGGGTCGTGGTGAAAAATAGCCAGCTTTTCGACATCGGCACGGGCGGCAAGCTCTACCCCCATAACATTGCTGGAGTGTCCCCAATGCTCTCGATTACCAATCGATTCGGAGAGGGTGTAGGGAGCATCAAATACCAAGAGGTCGGCACCGCGTATAAAATCCAAAAAAGGATAATTTTTAAGATGTGCCTCATTGGTGTGCTCGCAATCGGTTGAATACACCAGGGCTGAATTCTGGTTCTCAATACGGTAACCATAGGAAATTCCAGGATGGTTTTGTTTGTAGAGAGTGATTCGGGAGTCACAAACATCGATGACATCACCAGGCTGATGTTCTTCAAAAGAAATTTTTGCTGCAAAAGTATCAAATCCAATAGGAAAAAAGGGCTCTTTCATTTGCTCCCTCAAAAATCCTTCAATTCCCCGGTGACCACCGTGAAATACCACGCGGTTGCTCGGAGCATAAGCCGGGGCGAAAAAAGGGATGCCCTGAATGTGGTCGTAATGAAAGTGGGATAGAAAAATATGAAAGGTCGCTCCACTTACTTTCTGAAGCATCAATTCTTTTCCCAATGCCCGTAAACCGGACCCACCGTCCAGGATTAAGTAATCATTTGATCCTGTTTCAACATGCAGGCAAGGAGTGTTGCCACCCCAGTGTGAGCGGGTGCGGAAATTGAGCTTTGTAGTCACAAATTCACGAATTTGCCGTTCGGAACGCAATTCCTTACCCCGTGCCGCCATCAACGATGCTACAATTTTTTCTTCAATTTCTTGAGCGGTTGGTGCAGTAGGCAATGATCCACGGGTGCCTTTAAAGTGAACTTTCATAGGGTGATTCTTTTTTTTACAAATGGTAATTTATGGCAATGCTAATCTCTTCTTTGTAGTTTTTCTGAAAAGAATTCCAAGATGTTGGCTTGAAGAATAATATTTAGATGAGCATTGTAATGGGTATGAGTAACCATGAAAAACTGACAATTCCATTCTATCGGGTCGGGCTTGAGCGATTAACTTTTGAAGAAATTTTAGAACGGTTTGTTGATCCATCTCAAAAAAGTGGGAATTTTCACCGGATTTCGGACATGCATGTAAAGATTGGAATGCCAGTTAGCTTTCGTACCGATGACGAGCTTGTTCCTCTGGATAAGGGCACGCCGGTCAGTGAGGAAGCAATCCTTCACATGCTGGATATTTTATTAAGTGAGAAACAAATATCACAAGTGACCGATCCTGACCAGCCCCAGGATGTGGACACTGCATTCGAATGGGAAGAACAGGGGATCAATTTCCGACTCAATGTTTTTCGTGATCGGGATGGGCTGGCTTTTGTAATGCGGGTGCTTTCCTCCACCATACCCTCTATCGAAAATGTGGGACTTCCCTCCGAAATGATTTGGAAAGAAATTACCGCCCTGAAAAGAGGATTAGTCCTGGTTACCGGAGTGACTGGAAGTGGGAAATCAACCACCATTTCTTCCCTGATTAATCATGTCAATTTAACCCGGAAATCAAGGATTATCACGCTGGAGGACCCAGTTGAGTTCATCTTTAAGAATGAGAGCTCCATGGTTTCTCAAAGACAGGTTGGGCAGGATGTGCCCAGTTTTTCTGCCGGTCTCAAGAGTGCCCTGCGTGAAAACCCGGATGTGATTTTTGTTGGCGAAATCCGGGACACCGAAACTGCCACCCTTGCTTTAAGTGCTGCTGAAACGGGTCACCTCGTTTTTTCCACGCTGCATACCCGTGATGCCAAGGGTGCTTTGAGCAGGATTGTGGATATGTTTCCTGCTGAACAATCAAAATTTATCTGTCTGCAACTTTCCTTTAGTCTTTCCTATGTCCTGAGCCAGAAACTGGTACCCCGAGAGGATGCGGTCGGCAGAATATTGGTCATGGAGGTGTTGAAAAATGTTCCGGCGATCGGAAATTTAATAAGAACTGGGAATTGGCAACAGGTTTATTCTGCAATGGAGACTCAGTCAAAGGAAGGGATGCTGACGATGGAGCAGCACCTACTGTTTTTGCATCAGCATGGAATTATCAGCCGGGAATCCGCCATCGCTTATGCGAATGATGCCAGTTTAATCGAACGACTAGGTGGATGATTCATTCCCTGGATACTTTCTTTTATGGAGAACAATTTTGGCCCATTCAAAATGCGTAATTTTTACAAATGTCCCCGATCTTTTCAGAAAAGATGTGTGTTGCTAGCCGGTTTGTTTATCCTAGTGGTCTTTGGTTTATTTGCCAAGCAAGCTACCGAACCGAGGAGTCCAAACAATGCAAAGAATACTAAAAAAATGATCACCAAGTCTGAAGATGAATGGAAAGCCCAACTTACAACCGAGCAGTTTAGAATATTACGGAAGGCGGGAACGGAACGGCCCAACGGTAAGATATACCAAGAATTTAAAAATCAGGGGGAGGGAGTGTATTTTTGCGTTGGATGTGATACAGAATTATTTTCCTCCAAGCAGAAATTTGATTCTCATTGTGGTTGGCCTTCTTTTTTTGATCCGTCCAAAGTTGAAAATGTAAAAACTTCGGTTGATTATCTACTGGGATATCCCAGAACCGAAGTACTATGTGCAGTTTGTGATGGTCACCTTGGGCATGTTTTTACCGGGGAAGGCTTTGATACTCCTACCGATCAAAGATACTGCATTAACGGGACGGTTTTACGATTCCGTCCCGCAGACCAATCAGCAGATACCAATGCTTCCCAATCGGATCGGAAAGGTGATTCATAGGCATGCTTCATTTTTACAAATTGATTCTGCTGTTTACCTGTAACCCATGATTAATCATTCCGAAATTTGTTTTCTGCTCCTTGCAAGTTCTCTGCTCGGCCACTCATTGCTGGCTAATTCTGATCCTGAGGGGGCGGTAGAGGTCAGAATACCCACATATGATCATAATGGGCGGATAAGTTGGGAGTTGGAAGCTGAAGAGGTTGATGTTGTGGGGCAGAGTATTTACTCGGCCAAAAATCCGAAAATGTTCATTTTGGAAAATCAAAAACCTTCCACCATTGCGAAAACAAGCTCGGGTATTTTCAACATTGGTGAAGGAATGGCACGGGGTGATGAAAATCTTCTGGTCGAGGGGGAAGGGTTTAAAGCAATTGGTAGACCTTGGACCTTCGAAGAAAATACCAGTGGTAGTAAAAGTCAGTTGGCTTTTTCCGAGCAAGGAAAGATTGGGTTTGATGAGGGGGTAGATGCCGGATTTGTTCGGGGGAAATCACAAAATATTTCCAAAGCCTCGATGGATGCTAGACCTGAAATTATGCATGGAACGATGGAGGACCCCGAGTTTTCCCATGAATTTCCCACCACCGCCTATGGTGAACAAATTTACATTTTTGATCTTGGTGAGGGAAAAAAAAGGTTTCTTTTGCAGAAAAATGTTTTCATCAGAATGGAGGATACGGAATCTAATTCCTCCGAGCCCAACTTTTCCACAATTCATTGCGAATGGGCAGAAATACTACTGGGGAAAGATGAGGATGCGAGCACTGATGCATTTGGCAAAATTTCCCAAATTCATGCCACTGGAAATGTGAAGTTAAAGCAGCCATTGAGAAGCAGTTCTGCGGATGAATTAAAGTGGTCTCAAGGCAGTGGGCGGGTCGATCTTTCCGGTAGTGCAAAAGTATTTCATCAAAAATGGGGAGCAGCAGAAGGAGAAAAAATCGTGATCTCACAGAAAGATGGTCGAGCAGAAGTCATTGGAGGAAAAGAAGGCAGGTCGCGCCTATTGTTACCCGGTCTGAACAAATCCCCATCACTCTAATATAGAAAGTTGTTTTGAGCGGTAATAACCAAGTTTTAAATGGACAGACCTCCCATTTGAGGGTGGACGAATTGCGTAAAACCTATGGACGAAGAGAGGTTGTACAGGGTGTTTCTTTGGAAGCACGAGGTGGCGAGGTTGTCGGTTTACTTGGGCCAAATGGTGCGGGGAAGACAACAACCTTCTCCATGGTTTCGGGTTTTGTTGCTCCAACCTCAGGCACCGTACTTTTAAATGAGGATTCACTGACCAATCTACCTGCCTATCAAAGAGCCCGCAAGGGATTGGTTTATCTTCCGCAAGAATCTTCAGTCTTTCGCAAACTCACGGTCGAACAAAACATTCGAGCCATTGCGGAAACCCTCGGGGTGTCCGCAAAGAAGGAGGATGAAATCGTGAAAAAACGACTCGATGAACTACGATTAACCAGCCTAGCCAAGCAAAAAGCATACACCTTAAGTGGAGGGGAGCGCCGGCGTCTGGAAATTACCCGGGCACTTGTATTAGATCCAAAATTTCTGATGCTGGACGAACCATTCAGCGGAGTGGACCCAATTAGTGTGTCCGAAGTGATGAGCATCATTCGTCAGTTGAAAGACAGCGGGATTGGAATATTTCTTACGGATCATAATGTCCGGGAAACGCTCAAAATTGTCGATCGTGCGTATTTGCTCTACGAGGGAAAAATACTCACTCATGGGACGGCTGACTTTCTTTTATCAGATCCGGAAACCCGCGAAAAGTATCTGGGTCATGATTTTGAAGCATAATAGTATCCAACTCCTTTGATTATGAAGTCTTCCTTACCCGAATATGTTGAAAGTATTTCAGTCAAAGATTTTTATCAATCTTTTGCCGAACGGTTGCTTCTAAGATTAGTCACTTCAGAAAAAACTCTCTCCAGGAGCACAATCCGGGAAAGAAGTTTGAATAGACCGGCACTGGCAGTAACTGGATATTTTAAGTACTTTGCCAATAAACGAATGCAGCTATTGGGAGCGGGGGAAATGGGTTTTTTACGCGAGCAAGACCAGTATCATCGCCTTAAGGTACTAGAAAAAATGGCCGCCAAAAAAATTCCCTGCGTTGTGATTTCGCGCAACCTTGCACCCACCCCGGAAATGATCGAAGTTTTTGAAAAACATGGAGTACCTGTGTTTCGAACGAGTTTAGCTTCGAAAGCCTTTACCACCGAGGTTACTGTTTTATTAGAGGAACGTTTTGCCCCGCGTACAACTGTTCATGGAACCTTGCTTGATATTCGTGGGATTGGAACCTTGATAAGGGGAGAAAGTGGCGCGGGCAAAAGTGAAGCCGCACTGGCGTTGCTCGAACGGGGACATAGCTTGGTTGCAGATGATATGGTTCGGGTCAAATTACTCAGTGATCATACCCCTGTTGGGTTTTGTGACGAGATGAGTAGAGGCTTTATGGAATGTCGAGGGATTGGCATCATTAATGTAGAAGAATTATTCGGAATTCGGTTTGTCCGTATTGAAAAAAAGATAGAATTGGTGGTTACCTTTACCGAAGACCTCAAGGCTGCTTTTATCGACCGTACCGGATTAGAGCGTAAAACATTTGATATTCTGGGAGCTTCTGTACCACATATGGAAATACCATTGAGGAAGGGAAGAGACATGGCCCGATTGGTAGAAGTCGCAGCGATGGTCCAAGCAGCCAGACAACTTGGTCATGATTCCGCTAACGACTTTAATCAAAAATTATTAAAAAAAATGAATGGTGATGGTTGAGTGGGTCGATTTTGATCGCCTGGCATTTCTCTAACTCACCTAAAATCAAACTGCTTATGAAGGAGGTTCATTTTTGTGATTTTGCAACGTAAAAATGTTCAAAAACTTACTTTCAATGCAGTGTGAATAACTTGTGAGAAAGTAAAAGTTGTCATCGGCTTTTTTTTCTTGGTTAAGTGAGGATTCTTCTTCAAAAAGAAGTACCTACCCTTTCTTCTCCCTTCCAACATTAACCCTTTGATTTCTTTCGTTAGAATTTCTATAAAAAATTGATTCACAGATGTTTGCGAAATTATTGTATTCTTTCTGTTCATTTTGTTCGATTGATTTATTTTCGCATTCCTTCAATTTTTTTATGTCAGAAAGTCTTCATAATCAGCAGGTTTTAGGACACGGCTCCACCCTGTGAATAATTCCAAATCTTACACCCTATGACACAATCAACTGCAACTCCTGATACCTTTTGGAGTTCTCTGCGTGAAAACCTCCTTGAGGTCATTCCCGCAGATACTTTTCGGGTATGGTTCGATAACATCCGTGTTGGCCACATGGACGAAGACGGTTGTGAACTGCTCACCCCAAATGAGTTTTCTGCAATTTGGATAAGGGACAATTATCTTGATGTTATCAGACAGGAAGCGGACAAACTGGTAGGTTATCCTTATTCTGTGGAACTGCTTGGGTCTTATGATGACGACGAAGAGAGCGAAAGTTTGCAGAATCGTATCAAGCATAACACCAAGCAAAAATCCACCAGAACGAGTGGTCCATCCCTGCATGGCCGTTCTCTTGGGATTAATCCCAAAAATACCTTTTCTAATTTTATTGTCGGTGGAGGAAGCGAATTGGCACATGCGGCTTGTGTCGCGGTTTCCAATGCCCCAGCCCACGCTTACAATCCACTCTTTCTCTATGGAGATACTGGTCTGGGGAAGACTCATCTCATGCATGCGGTGGCCCACCAAGCTCTTAACCGAAACCCTGGGTGTCGCATTGCCTATGTGTCTTGCGAAAGGTTCACCAATGAATTCATCCGAGCCATTCAGGAAAACACCCTGACAAAATTCCGCTCACGCTATCGCAGTGTCGACTATTTGCTCATCGATGACATCCAGTTTTTAGCTGGCAAAGAAAGAATTCAGGAAGAATTCTTTCATACTTTCAACGAGCTATACGAGGCACAGCGCCAAATCTTTCTAACCAGTGACCGGCCTGCGGGAGAAATAGACAAAATCGAGAGTCGTTTACTCTCTCGTTTCCAATGGGGCCTGGTTGCCGACATACAACCACCTGACTGGGAAACTCGGGTGGCTATCCTTACCCGCAAAGCGGAGGCCATGGGAATTTCCATAGAGCCAGAAATCTTAGAATTCCTAGCTAAGAATATTTCCCGGAATGTGCGCCGAATGGAAGGTGCCTTAACCCGGGTTGCTGGATATGTCGGACTCACTCGTAAAAAGGCGGACTTAGAAACGATTCAGCGTCTCCTCCGAGATATTCTTAGAGAGGAAAATCTCAGCCGTATCACCATTGAAACGATCCAGAAAAAAGTGGTGGATTATTATCACCTGAGAATGGCTGATATGCTCTCACGACGCAGACCTGCTAACATTGCTTTCCCAAGGCAGGTCGCAATGTACTTATCCCGCATTCTTACAGAACATTCCTTGCAGGAAATAGGAGCAGCTTTTGGTGGCAGGGATCATGGCACGGTTATTCATGCCTGCAAGACTGTGGAAAATATGATGGATCAAGACGCTTCCATTAAGACGGCAGTAGAGTTGCTCAATGAGCAACTTTCCCAATCCATGTCTTAAAGGATTACAATCAACAACCCCAGTTTTGTTGCTTTTCAAAAACCCTTCTAATTGATTGCTTCTACTATGAGTGATGAATCAGATTCAATTATTCCCGAAAAGATAGAAACCGAGGAAGAGGGTAGCCCATCTTCTTTCTCTACCGATCCCAGTCCCGAGCAAAAACTTGAAATTGCAAAATGGGTGGCAGATGGAATGGGTTTATCCGATGTGCAGAAGAAAATAAACCAGGATTTTGGCATTGTGATGACCTATATGGATGTTCGTTTTCTGGTGGATGACCTTGATTTAACCCTAGTCGATCCAGAGCAACCCGCTCCCAAAAAAGAGGATGCAGACGATCTTACTCTTGAGGAACCAACCGCAAGTTTGGGTGGAGTGCAGGTGGAGATCGATGGTGTCACTCCTCCAGGTGCAATGGCCAGCGGTTCGGTTATCTTTTCCGATGGTGAGTCAAAAAAATGGACAATTGATCAGTTTGGCAGGCTTGCCATGAGCGGAGGAACTCCTGATTACAAACCAAGCGATCAAGATGTGATGGAATTTCAGCAACAATTGGAAAAGGCATTGAGGGGACCTTCCCTCTAATTCTTCCCGATCTCTAAGGTGAAATCATTCCTGTTGGGAAGATGCTTGCTTCATCAATTCCCCAATAGATTCAAGCAAAACTGGCAATTGAAAATCGGCTTCATTAATTTGTTCAGGTTGTTCGGGCCACGGGGCAAGGGAACTTAAAATTTCCGAATTGCCCTGGGAAAACTTCGTGATTCTGAGCTTTCCAAAGTGAAGGGAAATCAATTCACCAGTTGCTGAGATTTCAATTTTGTAATTTTGAGATATTGAATTTGGATCTATTTTATTTAGGGTAAAAACAGTTCCCCGATCTGAGGAAGCTGGAGGATCGAGCCACATTGCCTTGCGTTCAAAAAAATGGTTGAGGAGGACCTCTCTACCCTTTGGGGTGCCAAGGTAAGGAATGTCCAGGTTATCCGACACCTGACTGACGAAATCCTCAAAGTTCTTCGCAAAATTTAAATTAAAAGAATAATTAAATGATCCTCCCTCTGGATCTCTTGTAATTTTCATTTGCGGCATTGGATAAGCCCCACCGTTATCAAACTTTATATTTTTGCCAGATGGAGTAAGGATGTGACATTGACTTGGTTCGACTTTATAGACCAACACAGGGTTTGTATCCTGGGAAATATGAACTTCAAATGTTTTGCTCTTTTTATCTACACCAATCTGGAAATGGAAACTTTTAGATGGATCGAGATCTGTCCAGGAACCTTCGATCAAAAATGCGTCAGTTTCCCGTTGCCACCGATCGTAGAGACTAACCAGCTGTTCTAAAAATAAAGCTTTGCGACTCGTGCCAAATTCAATTCCATCGAGCAGAGACTGGGCAACTTCTGCCCAGGGATCTGGGTTGGTCGAGGTTGGTTCGGGTACAGATTTAAGCACCGTGAGTGCACTTTCGATGTTTCCAGTAAGTAGATGAGCCAATGCAGTAGATACCTGAAATCTTGGCAGAGTGGAAAGTTTATCAGGTAAACTGGATAGGTAAGTGAGGGCCAGATCCGGTCTGGCGGGCACACCAAAAAGATTGAAATTAATCATCGATTCCAAAAATGCTGGAGAGTTTCTCTCTTCATCGGACAACTGTGTAGTGAAAAATTTAATAAAAAATGCGGTATCATTCATCGATAGCTCATGGAGTTCGGAAATCTTCTCCAAGGGCGGGCTGTCTGAGCGGCAAATACGGACGAGCGGGCTGAATTTTTGATTCTTTTCTTCGGTAACATCTAGGGCTTTGGACAAGCTCTGGATTAGATCTTGGTTGTCGCTTCTTTGGGTAATGAGGTAGGAACCTAGCAGAAGCGAGGGGTCATGCATCAGTTCAGGACCATGAATGCGGGCGAGCAGCACGAGAGTATCTGCGAATGATTGGGAGAAATTTTGGTCACTTAAGTCCGCTTCGTTCAATTTTAACTTCAATAGTTGGGTGAGCCGGGGGGATCCTTGATCAAAAGAACTGATAAAATGGAGACTTGGGAGAGAGCCAAGATACTGAAAAAGTAAAAGATCAGTCCCGCGCACGATGGAATCGAGATCTTCTGCCGCTTTGCCCATCATCATGAGATCAAGGGCGAGGCGGGGGGACTCCTTTGCCTCAGGGTTCTGATCAAGAAATTGATGGGCTATTTTGAGGTAGCCTGAAAGATCACCAGATTCGATGAATTCTTCGTAAAAAGGAATCCGGTCCTCTGCCTGCAAAAAACTAATAAGCAGGACGAGATACGAAAATGTACGAGCAACAATTTTAGTCATTCGTTTTGTTATCTGTTTTAGGTTGGCAAAAGGTCAACCAAAAGAGCGAAATGCAACCTGAAAAATTTCCAAAGTTTTCGAAATGTCATCTTCTCGATGAGCACTACTTATAAAACAAGTCTCATAAGAGGAAGGGGGAAGATACAGTCCCTGATTGAGGCATGAATGAAAGAAAGCATTGTAGTTTTCGTGCCTGGTGGCGACAGCCTGTTCAAATTGAGTCACATTTTGGTCACTAAAAAACAGGCAAAACATCGAGCCGCTCTGTGGAACATGTAAAGGAATGCTTTTGTCCTTTGCCATTGCCAGTAAGCCCGATGCAATTTGTTTTCCCATTTCTTCCAATCGTTGGTACGGGGAGTCTTCCTTCAACAATTTGAGAGAAGCAATGCCTGCCGCCATTGCAAGAGGGTTACCACTCAAAGTTCCTGCCTGATACACTGGTCCCAACGGTGCCAAGTAATCCATGATCTCAGTTTTTCCTCCCAATGCCCCAACGGGCAACCCACCACCAATAATCTTTCCCATTGCGGTAAGATCAGGAGTAACTCCCGTTTCTTGCTGAACCCCCCCCAGGCCAAGACGAAACCCGGTCATTACTTCATCGAAAATCAAGACGACCCCGTGTTGTGTACATAGCCTTCTAAGCCCCTCAAGGTATCCGTCTTTTGGCAAAATTAATCCGCAGTTGGCTGGGTAGGGCTCCACAATCAGGGCAGCAATTTGACCGGTGTTGGATGAAAGGGAATCAGCCACCGCATCCAAATTGTTGTAAGGTAGTACAATGGTCTCGGAAGCAAAGGATTTAGGCACACCCGCACTGTCGGGATTCCCCAAGGTCAATGCACCAGAACCAGCTTTGACCAAGAGGCTATCCACATGCCCGTGGTAGCAGCCTGCAAATTTGATTATTTTATCCCGGCCCGTGTATCCTCTTGCCAGTCGGATTGCTGACATGGTTGCTTCGGTTCCACTGTTGCACATGCGTACTTTCTCCACTGAGGGGACAAGTTCGATAATTAATTCAGCCATTTCCACTTCCGCCGGTCCTGGAGTTCCGAAACTGGTAGCCTTGGAGAGAGCTTGGGCGATTGCCTCGCGGATTAAGGGATGATCATGCCCGTGGATGGCAGGTCCCCAAGTGCAAACATAGTCGATCAAATTCTGTCCATCCACAGTGGTTAGCCGGCTACCCGATGCCTGAGCGGTGAAAAAGGGGGTGCCCCCAACTGAACGGAAGGCACGAACAGGCGAGTTTACGCCCCCGGGTATGAGTTGTTTGGCTTTTTCAAAAAGTGCTTGGGATTCGTTCATAAAAGTTTTTTCAATTGCTGTATTTTTGCACAATGGGCATTCGTCTACCGATTCCAAAAGCAAGAGGGGTGATTTTGAGGCCTGGTGCTGCCTGTTTTCTCTTGTATTCGTTTCGATCCACAAGTCCTATAATCTTTTTTACCACCTCTTTCTCGTAGCCCAGTTCAATAATTGAATTTACGGAGAGCCCATCTTCCACATAGCCCTGCAATATTCCATCCAATATGGAATAATCCGGGAGTGAATCACTGTCTTTTTGGTCGGGCCGAAGTTCGGCAGAAGGAGGCTTATCAATGCTGTTCTGAGGAATAATTTCCCTTTCTTGGTTGATGTGCCTAGCCAGTTCAAAAACTTGGGTCTTGGGAAGGTCTGAGATTACTGCTAACCCGCCACACATGTCTCCATACAGGGTACAATATCCAACCGCTAGTTCACTTTTATTGCCTGTCGTGAGCAAAAGGGCACCCAGTTTGTTCGATACCGCCATCAGTAAAAGTCCACGGCTTCTAGCCTGTAAATTCTCTTCGGTTACATCGGTTTCCAATCCCTCAAAAAGATCAGTCAGTTCGCTTTCCGCAGAATCGACTATTTTTTGAATGGGTACGGTGTGGTAAGCAATATCTAGGTTTTTTGCCAGTTGCCGGGCGTCTGCTTTGCTATGCTCGCTTGATATGGCGGAGGGTAAACTAATACCAATGACATTTTCCTTTCCTAATGCCTCTACGGCAAGGACGGCGGTCAGTGCAGAATCAATTCCGCCACTTAATCCCACTAATCCTTGGACGAATCCACTCTTATGGGCATAGTCTCGCAGTCCGAGGACGAGCGCTTTTCGGATGTCCTCCATTTGATCTTCCTTGGTGTCCTCAATCGGAGAAAGTTTGGATGAATCAATAACCTGACAGTCAGCCTTAAAGGAAGGAAGACTGTGCATGCCCATACCTTTTGCGTCCAAAATCACGGACCCACCATCAAATACCAATTCATCGTTTCCACCAACCGCATTGACATAAACCACCGGGCAACTTACTGCATGGGAAACCTCGCCGATAATGGATAATCTTTGGCTGTGTTTTCCCAGATGCCATGGACTGGCTGACATATTGATGAGTAAACTAATCTTATCATTTGCCAGACTTTTGACCGGGTCGGTTGTGTGTAGTTGTCCGGAAACATTCCAGATATCTTCGCAAACGGAAACTCCAATCTTTTGACCTGCATGTTGGAAAGACATCGGGGCATTGCCTTCGGCAAAATATCGGTGTTCGTCAAAAACATCATAAGTGGGTAACAAGCGTTTGCGGAAAACCTGTTGGATCCTTTGGTTAACACAAAGAGCAGCCGAATTGAAATAAACTTTTCCGGATTCCTGATTCCCGAGTTCAGGGTATCCTATAAGTGCCGGACATTTCTCCGTGTATTGCACAAATTTATTGAGCACATCGAAGCAATCATAGCCAAAACGTTTTTTGAGCAGCAAATCTCTAGGCGGGTAACCGCAAAGAGCAAGCTCTGGGAAGACAACCAATTCAGCCCCTTGCTGGCAAAGCGATTGATACGCATCTACCACAATTTCTAGGTTGCCATCTAAATCCCCAACGATGGGATTAATCTGTGCAATGCCTATCTTCATCTTGTAGACTTATGGGGGTTAGGTATCATGCTCAAAGATTATCTACTATGTCATTGGATATACAAAAAGCCACCCAGAAGCCTGAAATTTCATTTATTTTGGCATCTTCTTCTCCAAGGAGGAAAGAATTGTTGGGTCAATTAATCAATGGATTTAAAATTGTGGGCTCAGAAGTGCCCGAACTGGAAAATCATGAGGATGGTCCCGAGGAATTGGTTCTTGAAAATGCAAAAATAAAAAGTCAGCAAGTTGCAGAATCTTTTCCTGATCATTGGGTTTTGGGGGCCGATACCTTGGTGGCATTAGGAGGGGAGGTTTTTAGTAAGCCCGAGAATTTGGATCATGCGAAATGTATGTTGTTGCGTCTTTCAGGGAGGACGCATCAAGTGCATACTGGCATATCTTTTCTCAATTTATCCCAGAAGATTTGCAGAAACAAAACTGTTTCCACATCGGTAACTTTTAAAAAGTTATCTGAGTCAATCATTGATGCTTATTTTAAAAAGGTTGACCCACTTGACAAAGCGGGCGCCTACGCCATTCAGACTTGTCCAGAAATGATTGTAGAATCCTACGAGGGTTCTTTATCAAATGTGATTGGCTTACCTAAAGAGGAACTGCAAATATGGTTTGGAATGTATGGATTGCTGGACATTACCCAGCAATGATTGCACAATTTTATTTTTCTAATCTAAAAGTCCCAAGTTCTTAATCCATTGATTAAAAAATTTTTTATATCCATCGCCTTTGTTTGGTTTGCTTTTTTGTTTTTTCTTGTTTTTCAGGATAAAATTATGGATTTTCTCGGACAACCCAAGACCGAGCAAAAAGAGGTACAGGATGAGGTGACTACAATTGTGAGTTCTCCGCCACCTCAGATCCCTGCTCCATCCAAGATGGAACCAGATCAACCTGAAACGATCCCCTTTGCCCCATTGCCTGATCCGCCACCTTCGCTACCTCCAAAGGAACTCACCACAAAACCGAGCAACCAGCCCGTGCCAGTTGTTGAAGAGGTTTCATCTCCGGTTGATACGAAAACTCAAAGACTTGGAGATTCATTTGGCTTAATTTGTACCAAATTTGAAAAAGTACCCTCGCGTTTCAGGTTAGTATCCTGGGACAGTGCGAAAAAGGTGGAATTAGAGGATTTGAGCAAGATAAGCCCGTCGACCAAGAAACACCCTAAGTTTTGGATCAGGGTACGAGTTCCTTACAAAGAATTAATCCATCCAACATCAAGGGAATCTTTCTTTCGACCTACCACCCTGAATGATCCCAATAAGCGATTGATCGCACATTCCTTCGAAATAAAGAGCGAGGCCTTTGATTACAGTAGTCGACTAAACCCTGTAGGTTATTTGATTTTACGGGACTTTAAAATTGGTGGGCCTCCTTACCAAATGACCAGTAAAATGGAAGAACCCCTTACTTCTTCCTATTACCTACATTTTGAACAGAATATGGGACCTCAGAAATTTTTTCACGATCTTACCGGTAAAAGGAATGGTCATACATTTGGAGGCTGGGGTTTCCAATACAGAATAACCAAGCAAAATTTTTCTCAAAATAAGATTACGGTGTTGAGAAAGGAATTAAATACGGGCAAATTGATGGAAAAAGAATTGTCAGGACCAACATCCCTGTAGCCCACAAAATCATGCGAAAACTATCAATCACTATTCTTTATTTCTACTTTTTTGCTCATTGTTCTGCCCACTCGGAAAAGGAGGGGTTTGAGCGATGGATTCATGTTACTGGACATGGGGAAGTCAGTGCCTCTCCGGACATGGCAATTCTTCGGCTGGGAGTTTTGACATCGGCAAAAACAGCAAAACTTTCCACCGAACTAAATAACCAGGCAATTTTGAAAATCTTTGGTGTACTGGAGGAGTTGGGCATTGCAAAAGATGAGTATGAAACCGAAAGATTTCAACTTTCTCCCGAGCGACAATATCGGAAAGGATTGCCCCCCCTGGTTACCGGGTACCAGACCAACAATGCTCTCGTTGTGCACATTTATGATCTCGATCGGGTGGGGGAAGTTATGCAGGCAACCATTGATGCGGGAGGAAACAATTTTGAATCCTTGACCTATGTCTTGGAGGAAGATGATGAATTTGTGGAGGAAGCTAGGGTCCGGGCGGCAGAAGATGCTTTCCAAAAAGCGGAACTCCTTGCTGGTAGTCTGGATGCAAAAGTTGGACCACCTGTCACGATTCAAGAGATCTCCGGACACCATCCTCCTATGCCTCGAAGTAGAATGATGCATGCGGAGGCGATGATGGATGCAAGTGTTCCAGTACAGCAGCCTAGCGAACTGACTATCCGCGTTCAGGTACAGGTTAAATTTGCCTTGGAGTAAAAGAAGAACACCATTTTTCATTGGTTAAAGGGGTATTCCCCCCTTGACCCAAATTTATTTACCTTTAGATTGATGCCCTATTTGTATGCCGGCGTAGCTCAGTTGGTAGAGCAGGAGACTCTTAATCTTTTGGTCGTGGGTTCAAGTCCCTCCGCCGGTACCATTTTCAATCACCTCTTTATATTCTGTTAAGAAAATGGTGATTTTAATGCTCCAATTCCTTCAACGACTTTCACATTGTTGTGCTGTTTGCTGAACTACACTCTTTCCCTGATGATGATCATATTTCAATCATTGGTGGGTAACGAGTGTGTGGTTCTGTGGTACTGCGATTTTCTTGATTTGTCTAGTGCATACGATTCGCTCTACAACTCGTGTAATGATATGCGTTCAAACCCTTTATTCGATCGCCCAGAGTAACCAAAAAACGAAACTAAACCCCTGTCAGAAGTATCTTGAGAGCTTTGTTTTTGGGGATTTCTTTCTTATTTTCCCTGCCTTCGTATTCAAAAGAAAATCCCTGAAATGGAAATATCCTACCGTACGACACATATCGATTGAAGCTCATGCCTGAGGTATTGGTAGGTGTAATCATCATCTTATTATTGCCATAAGGGAAGCCCATTACCGTGGCAGACTTAAGGGAACCAAACTTTTGACCTTTGAATTTATTGCTAATCGTAGCCCATTTTTCTTTATAGGGATAGGCACGACTTTTTCCAGATTCAGGCTGCATGATCAGGGTACCGTCTCCGATGTATGGCATAATCTCATCCATTTGTTTATTCTTTGAATCAGGTACAAATCCTGGGACTGAAACAACTATACTAAATCGAGTGGGCCATTCCTCTCCGCCTGGATCCCTGACTTTCCCCCAGAAAAGTAAGCCTTTTGAGTTTAACTCAATGTCATACTGAAAAGTTCCACCATTTGAGAAAGATCCTGTGAGGGTGGTTTTCTCCCGATTCATGGATGGTTCGGGAGGAGAATTGAAGCTAATAATGGGGCGTCCTTTTTTACGCCATTTTTTTGGGTTTGTTTTATCGGTGTATTCAGCTCTCAATCCTACACCAAAGGTTTTGGATGAAACTTTTGGGTTATCACTTTTTAACCAGATTTTTAATGAGGTTCCAGAAGAACTTAATGCTACATCAAACCTTTCAGTCTGAATCACACTATTGTATCCTTTAAATGTACCATTGGCAAAGTATCCAATCTTTCCTCCCTTGGCGGGAATGGTTGTAGGAGCACGATTTGCGGTTAAGCTCTTTCTCCGAAGTGCTTCCAGTAAGGCCTGGCTTTCTTTACTGAACCTGTCCCAGGTGAGTTCCAGAGGTTGGCTTTTGCCTGCTAAGGTTATGGTGACACCGGAATCATCTGCATCAATAAAGTTTGCAGAAATGGTAACCCCTTCGGTGTTTTTAAATTGGTGGACTTTGTCGAGGTCCTGGTCGGATACTGACGGAACCTTCATTGTCTTACGCAAATCTGCAAATGCCTTAATCGCTTTTTTTCTCTCGTCGTTCAGCGTTTTTAGTTTTTTTGCCAGAGCAATGGCTTGGGGGGAAAGATTTTCCTGATCAATTTGAACCTCCTGATCCGAACTGGTCAGTACGCTCAGTTCTCCACCTTCAAATTCAATGAATTTTGCCCGTAAAGCCCGGTCATCTGCACTGACCCAGACCTGCATCGCATCGAGGTCAAGCGGGCCATCTGGATCGGTTCCCTCAATTGATTCTTCCTTTTCTTGATTCACAACTGGTTGCTGCGGATACGGTGCTGGGGTAGGGGTTACCCCATTCTTTTCATCGAGAAGCCTGCGGGCGAGGTTTTTGGATTCCTGACTTAGGTTTCCCAGAGAAAGCTCAAAAGGTTGTCCATTCCAGAGCAATCTTACCGTCGAATCTGTCGCTCCCAGAAACTGTGCCTGAATTACTCTGCCCTGCAGATCTTTCCACGCATGCAGGTTTGCAGGTTTTGCGGGGGCAGATTCCGATCTTAATTTAATTGCAAGTGCCTTGGAGAATGCACTGAGCGAGTTGATCGGGAGATCGAGTTCCTGCCCTTGCATAGAGATGGTAAGAGTATCTGCACTACAGCGAACGAATTCCGCCTCAATTTGCTGACCATTGGTATCAGTCCAGATATAGGTTTTTGCAGGTAATAAAGAAAGAGGTAGCAAAAGGGCTAGTCCGAGGAGGAAATGGGAGATTGGATACATAGAAACTATTTCTCTTTGGC
>JAYNJW010000028.1:0-23244 GCA_038110535.1 Opitutia bacterium
AATTGGTAAGCTCATTGGCTTGTTGGCGGGAGATGGTTTGCCCGCCAAAAGCGTCGATGAGAACGGATTCCTCGATGCCCTGACCGGGCTCTCGGTAGAGAGCAAGAAAGTGACCGGGGGTGGCCAGGCCGGAGAGGGGAAGGTCGATCCGGTTTCCCAATTCCAGAAACAATAAAGATAGGGTAATGGGCAGTCCTTCCCGGTCATCAATGACCTCGTTTAGATAACTATTTGCCCGGTGATGAAAATCGAGGGTACTGCCATGGTAGCCATACTCCCGGAACATTTGATCGATTAAGATATCAAGCTTTTCTCTTTGCGTGGCAGAGGGAGGAATATTTTGAGCGATCCGTTCAGCCATTCGATCCACTCGTTTTAGATAATGGGCAGGATGAAAGTCCGGATTATCCAACCGGGCCACCAGCAGAGCGGACTTCAGCAGAATGCTATCCTCATGATTTTCTTGCTGGTGGAGCAGAGCAACCAATTGGTTAAGAATCTGAGCAATTCTTACCTTTTCCGCAGACTGATGTAGTCTATCGCTGGCGTTCCTTAATTCTACAGCCCGATCAATCAATGCTTGCTGGACGGAAGCATCCATTTTGGCAAGTTCCTTGAGATCTTCCCCGGAAATTTTTTCTTCCAGGGTCAGGGCTTGGGAAAGTTCATACGCCCGTTGCCTGATTTGCGGAGATATGGAACCTGGAGGAAGCCTGGGTGAAATGCGAAAGTTCCTAAATTCTGCCCCTGGTTCACGAAATTTACAAAATCCAACCAATCCATTCTTAAGCGTAAAATCAACCGCTTTAATTATTTCTTCCCCATTGATTGAACAGCGAATCTGACCGCCTTGTTCAAAGCGGACACTCAACAAATTCCAAGTTCCCGGAATATATTTTGGAGATGGCTTGGTCTCGATGATATTCCACTCAAAGACTTTTGGTCCATTGAAGCAAGTCAGGCGGAGGGATCCATTGGTGGGGTAAAATCCAAAATGCCTGTCCTGCCCATCGGCTCCAAAAACCAGTCCCGCGGCTCCACTTTCATCCTGCAGACGAACCTCGACCTCCAGATCATATGGGGGAGCGAGCCTATCGTACTGGGCCAAGCATATCATGCGACCTCCGAATCCAAGCCCCATGCCAGATGCGGATATGATGCCGGCATGCTGTCTCCAATTGCCACCCATTGGGCAATGCCATTCTTCATGATCCAACATCCCAATCGTGAACCAATCATCAATGGGCAAAGCCTTGGTGTCCTGGAGTAAATCGGCCAAAGATTGCGAAGGTACACCAAATCCGATGGCACCGCCTGACTTTATGGTCAGAACCGCAATGACCTCACCCGCACGATTGACAACTGGGCTACCACTACTTCCCGCCTCGATGGGTATGGCCACTTGTACCATGGGGCGGCCATTTCCAAATTCAAGTTCCCGAACAGCGGCAATTACACCCTGACTGACGCTGAGCCCATAACCCAAAGGATTGCCGATGGACAGAACCGTTTGTCCGGGCTCAATCGAGCTGGAATTGCCTAGGGGTAAGGCGGGAAGATTGCCTTGATCGATACGAAAAAGGGCAAGATCACGACTGCGGTCAATCGCCAGAATTTCTGTTGGTTTGCAGAGAGTGCCATCAGCCAATTCGACGGAGAATTCCCGATGTTCTCCAATGACATGAAAATTGGTGGCGATGACCCCATCCGTATCCACCACAAAACCTGTACCCACTCCCCAAGGACCTCCACCGCGATCCACACTCGAAATAGTTACTACGGAAGGTCTGACCCTGGCGGCCAGTTCGGCAAATGGATCAGTTGCTTGATCTTGGGCTAAGAGAGGATGCAAAAAAATGTACAGGAACAAGACCAAAACTGGATGAATAATCATTTTCATTCCCCCCAATCTTTGCACCTTCTGAGGAAGGAAGCAAAGCAGAGTACGGTGTTTCAAAAGCAGGAAAGATGAATGGTCAGGCAGACTGTCTGTTTTCTTCGGAATCATCGTTGGAGAAGGGAAGTTCAGGATCATCATGTTCTGAAAGATGCATTTCCTGATCTCGGGTAAAAGAAGCTGGAATATCCTTTTTCGTACGGATTCCCATGCTCTTGAGCTTTTCGGCCTGCCCAACCAAATTACCAGGACCCGTGGATAATTGTCCAACCGCTCGTTCATGAGCACCCATGGCTTTGCCTAGAGATTTTCCGACTTCTTCAAGGTTGCCCAGAAAGCCAGCGAATTTATCAAAGAGCAAGCCTGCACGCTTGGCAATATCTTGGGCATGTTTGTTTTGTTTTTCAAGTTTCCAAAGATTAGACACTGTTTTGATGGTTGCCATCAAGGTGGATGCAGTAATTAAGGCAATTTTGCGGTCAAAGGCATATTGATAAAGTTCTGGATCCTCCGTTAGTGCCATTCCGAATGCAGGTTCTATGGGTATAAAAAGCAGAGTAAAGTCAGGACTGGTTAATTCTTCAATCGAGGAATAATCCTTGGCTGATAATTCATCAATGTGTTTACGGACGGATTGGAGATGTTCTTTGAGGGCTTGCTTCCGTTCCTCTTCGGTTTCCGCAGAAATTGACCGTTCATATGCGGTAAGCGATACCTTGGCATCAATGATCAACTGGCGATTCCCAGGTAAATGAATAATGGCGTCCGGACGTTTGCCATCATAGCTTGATTGCATCGAAAATTCCTGATCTTTGGTAAGCCCGGAAGCTTCGAGGGCTCGTTCGAGAATGAATTCCCCCCAATCTCCCTGTTTTTTGGAATCTCCCTTGAGGGCACGGGTAAGATTTCGGGCGTCCTCGCTTAACTGAGTCTGGGCATGTTGCAATCCAGAAACAAATTCCCGTAAGGCAACATGGCGGTGGGCATCCTTTTCATGAAGTTCTTCGACCTTTTTGCGAAATTCACGAATGTCTTTATCCAAGGGCTGAAGAACCGTTTTCAGTTTTTCCTGATTGAGTTCGGAAAATTTGGCCGATTTTTGTTCGAAAATACGATTGGCGAGATTTTCAAATTTTTCCTGCATTTGCTTGGCGGTTTCCAATTGCTCGGTCGCCTGTTCTTTTAATCTTCTTTCCAACTCTCCTTTGTGGGCAAGTTGGCGAGCTGCCTCTGTTTCTGATTGAAGTAATTTTTCGCGCAGTTCACATTCACGCTTATCCGCATTGACTTCCCTTTCTTTAAGCAGTTCAAGCTCCCGTGTTAGGCGATGATACTCTTGCTCTTTTTGGAGGAATTCCCCCTGGGCTTGCTCAAATACAACCTTGGTTGTATACTTTTGCCATAGGATGTAAGCACAAAAAAGCCCTAAGCCCAGTGCCAAGCCTGCCATGCCATATATGTATGGTTCCACCCATTTAAGGTGGTTTGGCCAACCATTCTTGTCAAGTCTCCCCATGCCGATTGCCCCTACTTTATGGTTTGTGGAAGAAAGATTTAATTTGGATTTTAATTTCAAGACTTGATCAACCCGTCTTGTTGAGAAAAAACAATAGTATGTTGAAATGGAGAATAGGACTTTTGGCTTACTGTTCCCTGGTGCTTTATTTTTCGAGCCTTTCTCCCAAGGAATTGCCCGCTCAAGCACTCGCTTTTCCCGATCAAGCACTCCATTTTATGGAGTATGCCTTGATGGGTGTTTTGGGATGGGGTGCATTTGGCTGGAACTCTGCCGGATTTCCCTGGGCTCTTTTTGCCTTTTGTTGCTGTTTTGGAATTGCGGATGAGTGTTGGCAGGACTGGCTTGATCGCTCCCGGGTTGGGGATGTGTGGGACATTGCATACGATACCGCCGGTGCATTTGTTGGTCTCTTGTTATCTATGGTCTTTTGGAAGCGCTAAAGAGTCCAACGCCCCTTAAGTGAGCTTCGATATACAACTTAAGAACGAACAAATGAAAAGGTACAGGTATGAAACGAAGTAGAGAAAATGGCAAAGAATTATCGCGTCGAGGATTAATCAAAGGCACCGTGGTGGGATTGGGAGGCCTTGGCACATTGCTCGGCGGGATCTCCGCTGGGTGTTCCCAGGAATCAGGTGCACCTATCCAAAGAAAGGGAAGAATCCGTCACTCGGTGGTGTCCTGGTGTTATTCCAATCATTGGTCTGTGGAACAAACCTGCCAATATGCCCGCGATTTGGGGTGCGAAAGCGTGGAGCTAATTCATTCCGAGCACTGGCCCGTTTTGAAACAGTTTGGATTGACCTGTGCCATTTCCCCCATAGCAACTAAGGGCAAACCTTTTATCAAGGGGTTTAATAATCCCGATTATCATCCATGGTTGATCGATGTTACCCGTCAGGCAATTAATGAGTCGGCTGATTTTGGCTGCCCAAATGTGATTGCATTTACTGGGTTTTCAGAAAATTTCTCTGCGGAAGAAGGAGCCCGGAATTGTGTCGATGGTTTCAAAAAAATCGCGGGATATGCGGAGAAAAAGGGGGTAAATATTTGTTTGGAAATGCTCAATAGCAGGGTGAGCGATCATCCGGACAAAGGACATCCCGGATATCAGGGAGATCATATTGATTATTGCCTGAATATATTGAAGGCCGTTGGTTCCCCCCGGGTGAAATTACTTTTTGATATTTATCATGTGCAGATCATGGACGGGGATGTGATCCGTAGAATTCACGAGTGTGGAGACCATATTGGTCATGTGCACACAGCCGGTAATCCTGGACGGTGTGAACTGGATGAATCGCAGGAACTCAACTATCGGCCAATTATGGAGGCATTGTTGGAGATTAAGTACCAAGGCTTCGTGGGGCAGGAATTTATTCCGACTGGAGATCCATTTGCAGGACTGAGTCATGCCGTGGAGCAGTGTGATGTCTGATCAATTTGCCTGTTGATCATTGGCCCTCAGATTTTGTGATTATGGAGCTGAGATTTATTGATCTTTTTTGTGGGATTGGGGGCTTTCGCCAAGCTTTGGAACCTAGGGGGCACAAATGTGTACTTTCTTCCGACTGGGATCCCCATGCCCAATCGGTATACCGTGAAAATTATGGGGACTCTCCCTTAGGAGATATTACAGAATTAGCAGACCAAAATATTCCCCCCCACGATCTTCTGTGCGGAGGATTTCCTTGCCAGCCTTTTAGTATATCAGGAAACCAAAAAGGTTTTGCGGATGCCCGCGGTACATTGCTCCATCAAATTTTAAGGATTGCACAGCTGCGACAGCCGGATGTTCTATTACTGGAAAATGTTCGCAATTACCTTTCTCACAATGGGGGCCGGACTATGGCGTTTACCTTGGATTTATTGGATCGGGCTGGGTACCAGGTATTTTTTGAGATATTAAATTCTTCAGAATATGGAGTTCCCCAAAAACGGGAGCGTTTATTCTTTGTGTGTTTTCGAAAAAATTTGCAGATAAACGGTTTTTCTTTTCCGAAGCCACTGGCCAAGGATATTGCCCTCGAAGATATTCTTTTGCCCGAGGATGATACCCGGCTGAGTCCCTTATGGATCTGCCGGAATGATTTTCGATTTAAGAAAATCATGCCCGAGACCCGGCAAAATAAACCTTTACGGATAGGCACAACCGGCAAAGGGGGGCAGGGTGAGAGAATTTACAGCCCGAAGGGGCATGCCATCACCCTCTCCGCTTTCGGGGGAGGGATTGGAGCAAAAACAGGGATGTATCTCATTGGCAAAAAGGTACGCCGGCTTCACCCAGTGGAATGTTGCCGATTAATGGGGTTTCCGGAGGGGTTCGTCCTGCATAAAAAAATAAATGTTTCCTACAAGCAATTTGGTAACTCCGTGGTGGTCCCATTGGTGTCTTCCATTCTTGTGCAAATCGAAAAAGTGTTGAAGGAGGCCAAACTCAAGGCGGCCTGAGTAAGCAAATTGTGTCTCCATGATTCTTCGCCGTTCTGCAAAAAATACTGTTTGGTGCTTGTTTGGGTGTGCCTTGGGGGATCTGGGAACAATTGCTGGTTTTCAATATTATTATCTTCCTCAGGCTATCCCTGAAGGGATCTGGATCATGGTATGGGCCTTAGCGATGACTGCCGGAATTTGTACGAGTGTAGTTTTAGAAACAATAGTTCTTTGGCGACAGATCGGGCCAAAAGAAGCCATCCGCACCGCTCTGGGAATGAGTTTGGTATCGATGTTACTAATGGAGGTGGCGATGAATGTGGCTGATTATGGCATGATGGGGTCACCCGCAATTACTCCTTCGGTGTTACCCTTTACATTGGGAGCAGGATTTTTGGCCGCTTGGCCTTACAATTATTGGAGACTGAAAAAACATGGTAAGTGCTGCCATGGCTGAAAAAGGTACTTGCCGGTAACGGAAAATTTTCTTTCCTTGCCCTTGTCAGCCCATTCTAACTAAATTCCACGATAGCATGAAACTGCTCTACCGAGAAGATGTTGAAGAAGCGGGCTACGATCTGCCCGCCGAAGGCTTATGTGCTAATATTGGTGAAGCTGAGATGTCTGCCCTGAAATTCGGAGGGGAGTGGGTGCTGGCCCGGGATGAAGTCCTGGTCTCGGACGGGCACGAGCAGCAATACCTCTACATGGTGGTAAATGGTCAGGTTGGTATTTACAAGGCAGATGATCAGGGCAGGAATCAGCAAATAGCATCGCTCGGAGTGGGTGCGGCTTTTGGCGAAATGGCTTTTTTGAGCGGTGGCGTTGCCTCGGCCACGGTGCAAGCAGTCGGTGAATGTATTCTTTGGCGGATGAATCATGAACGGTTGCTTGAATTCATTGGGGAAAATGGATTTGCCGGAGGTCAACTCTGTCTCAATGTAGCCAGCATTCTTTCGGGCCGCTTGGTTGAGGGAAACCGCAAGGTCTTGGACATGGGTCGGGAACTTCAGGAGTCTCTCCTTCATCTGCAATCTGCATCAGATGCAGACCAAAAGAAATCAGAGGCCCTCAAGCAGATGCAAAGCAAGGTCTCCAATATGCAAAATGCATTCAAGGGGAGTTCGGTCAAAAAGTCCGGAACAAGTCCCCTTACCCTGGTTGCATTTGGACTGGCGGGTTTGAGCACGCTGGGAATGATCGGGTTGTTTGTTTCGATTGATGATTCCATTGAGGAGCGGGCAGACACTCTGGCCAAAAAAGTGGAAAAACTGGAAAAAAATGAGACTTTTTATCTCCAGCTGAAGAAACAATTAGAGGGTGAAAATGCCGAGATGGTGGAAGAAACAAATTCGCTCCGCCAAGATAAGGAGACATTGAAAAAAGAAGTGGCTGAATCTTCGGACAAAGTGGATGATTTGAAGGACGAAATCAGAACACTCGAGCGGGAACTGAGAGAAGCTAAAGATGATATCGTCCGTGCCCAAAGAGCCCGCACCGAGGAGGTTGAGAAAAGGGATGATGAAGGGCCTAAAGTCGCCCAGTCCTTCATTGATGATGTCCTGAAATGGGCACACAAGTATTCCACTATGGCTTTTCCTGCTGAGATTACTGTAAGCAATATGCCTGTTACTTTGATGGATCGTTCGCAACAAGTCCAAGTCCCCGTTCAACCAGGTGGCAAGCTGAGGGCGAGGGGGTTTCATCCATCTGCAAAAGGATACCTCGTGGTTGCTCAAGTAAATAGCGATAAGCTACTGGCCACGGTCAAGATTGATAATACAAGTCTGGTTGAGTCACTGGCCTCCAAATTCACCAGGCATATGAATTCGATGGGTAATTCGGTTCAGAATCCCTACGAAAAAAAAAAGATAACTGAAGCGAGCCAATCGCAGGAAAGACAGCCTCTTGTACCACCTTCCGAATCCAGCAATCAACCGTCCATAACCCCGCCAGATGCCACCGGTACTCAACTGATACAAAGCAGGGCTTTGTTGCCTCAAAAGAAAGAAGACTTTCTCCAAGCGACCTCACCTGAATCGTTCAATAAAACGAACAACGACCACGGCAATAGTTGTGTATGCAAAGAGTGCCGAGCCAAGAAGGTGGGCAAGGGGAGTCTCTTTCCTGAGTGAGCCAGTTTATGTGGAAGAAAACAGGGCGTATATCCCGGCCCCTGCAATCGCAGAAATTACGGATATAATCAGGTAGGCATTCTGGTTGTTCCATCGGGTAAAACGCTCCCATCCTGAGTACCAATAGACCGAGACTTCTTCTCCGTGCCTGTATCGCTGAAGCTCTTCGAGAAAGGAGGTTGCGTTGGAAAAGCGATGACCGCGCGAGCGGTGCAGGGCTTTCATGCAAATGGCTTGCAGATCTTTGGAAATTTTTCGCTCAGGTGCCACCTCGCAGGGCAAGGGGTAGGGCTCTTCCAGTAGTTTCTTCTTAATCTGTGTAATGTCTTCTCCCTGTAAAAATGGCTGCAGGGTGAGCATTTCAAAAAGGAGAATTCCAAGGGCAAAAACATCGGATTTCTCGTCCAAATCACTAAGCCCACGAGCAATCTCTGGGGTCATATACAAAGGGGTGCCATAATGAATGCCGCTACGGGTAAGGCTAAGATCGCTGGCATTTTCCACCTCACCAAGTTCCATGGCCAAACTTTTGCCTCCGAGTACCTTGGCTAAGCCCCAGTCCAGTACATAAACCTCACCAAACTTGCCCACGATAATGTTTGCGGGCTTTAAATCGCGGTGAACCACGCCAATGTCATGGGCATAGGCGATGGTCTGGGTTACTTGAATGAGAATATCGAGCAGACGGGGAAGGGGGAATTTTTCCACAGCTTCTGGGACCTCGTGCTTTAGATCCAACAGGATTTGCCGAAGGTCCTTACCCTTCACCCGTTTCATCGTAAAAAACAATTGCCCCCCACGATCCCTGCCTAGTTCATAAACTGGAACAGTTCCTGGGTGCTGGATATTGGCAGTTACACGGGCTTCCCGTACAAATCTTTGCGATTCAATTTCTGAATCCTGGAGATCCTGATGCAAGGTTTTGTAGGCAACTTTTCGGTGAAGGTTTAAATCTTCGGTAAGATATAATTTCGCGGTTCCTCCTTCGCTAAGCGGAACTAATTCATCGTATTTTAGAGACCCACTTTTCCATGCACGGGGCAAGACTTCATCGGTTTTTTCCTGCTTTAATCTATTTTCTTCCTCCTCTTTGGTAATCACAACGATTTTATTATTTACTATAGTCTAGCTTTATCAGGGGGGCAAGAAGTCGCCGGCTTATTTGTTTTTTGAGGCATTTTTTTGCCGATATGCTTGGTATTCCTTTTTTGGGCAAGTGCTATTTGCCTTTGGCGCTCACGTAAGCTCTCCTTTCTTGCAGGGGAGATTTTCAGGGCACACCTAGGGCAAGAGACCCCCGCTTCGAAGAGAGGGGATTGGTAGTCATCCTCTGCAAGTGGCCATCTGCAGGAGAAGCATAATTTGACCTTCCCGTCGAGCAGTCCGTGAATAACAGATACCCGGTGATCAAACACAAAACATTCCCCCCTCCATTTGCTTTGTTCAGGGGCTACTTTTTCGAGGTAGTTAAGAATGCCACCCTTGAGATGGTACACTTCTTCAAATCCATTTTGAACGAGGTGGGCAGAGGCTTTTTCACACCGTATTCCTCCGGTGCAAAACATGGCCACTTTTTTCTTCCTTTGTTTTCCCCATCTTTGATTTACGAACTGTGCCCATTGCCCGAAGGTCTGGGTTGCTGGATTGATGGATCCTTCAAAAGTGCCAATCTCGACTTCGTAATCGTTGCGCACATCGATCACTTCGACATCCGGATCAGAAATTAGCTCATTCCAGTCTTCTGGCTCGATATATTTTCCGGCACCGTTGGAAGGGAGAATGGAGGGGTCCCCAAGAGTGACAATTTCGGGACGTACAATTACCCTAAGGCGGTAAAAAGTTGGCCGTGGAGAAACCGTTGAGCGAAGGGAGAGTCCTGAGAATCTGGGATCGGAGGAGATATACTCAATCAAACGATCCAGCCCATCTGCAGGGCCGGAAAGGGTGGCATTGATCCCTTCATTTGCCAAAATAAGGGTCCCCAATATTTCTTCCTTCTCGCCCAGTTTTTCCAGTTTTGATTTCCAGGATTCGTGCTCCGGGAATTCGGCAAACCGGTAAAAGGTGACAATTTTTTGTTCCATCGAGCCTTTGATCAATCTTGGATACTGCTCAGCCCATTAACCACGGACTGCTTGTAGCCAAAAATCTGCCATCAGTGCAGCTCCATGAGGGGATGGATGGACCCCATCACCTGCCCAATGCTGGGGTGGGGCATACTTGAGTGCCCGGTCAAACATTTCCTGAAAGGGTACAAAGGTGGCCTTGTGTTGGTCTGCGACCTTGCGGGCAGATGCACGGTAATGATCGAATTCAGGAAACCATTTTTCATTGACCGCTCCGCACCTCAAAACGAAGGGCTCGCAGACAACAAGCTGTACATTGGGAAGAGCTTTATGGGTACGCTCAAGCAAGGCCATGTAGTCTTCCTCATATCTTTGCACAGTGCCATCGTAACTGCCGTTCAGCCCGTGCCAGATATCATTCACTCCGATTAAAATACTGAGAATTTCTGGCTGATGGTCCAGGCAATCTGTCTGCCAGCGGGCATCGAGTTGGTGCACCTTATTCCCAGAAATCCCCCGGTTGAAAATAGATAAGTTCAACCCCGGACGGCTTGTTAATAGAGCTGATGCTGCCATACTTGCATATCCATTGCCCATCGATTTTTGTTCGTTTGGGTTGGGCGATTGCCTGTTTTGTCTGCCCGCATCAGTAATGGAGTCTCCCTGAAAAAGAATGGTCATGTCCTTTTGTAAACGGATGCTTTTTGTGGAGAGACCATTATCTGCACTTGCCTCCGAGAGTATTCCAGCGGATACACCGCTGACGGCCAACCCTCCGAGTAACTGTCTTCTGGAAAAGGTAGATGTTTGATTCATGTGATGATCAAACAAAGTAACTTTGTTTGTGGCAATGGGTAATTCTATCGATTTGACGCTTGCACAACCGGTAGCAGGAAAGGCATTTTACCGCAGATGAATTATGAAGAAAAATTAATCAAAATGGGGATTACATTGCCCCCGGCACCTCTGGCTGCTGGACTTTATAAACCTATGCTGGTGATTGGAAACCTCGCTTATCTTTCAGGACATTTGCCCATATTGGAGGATGGAACCATGATCGTTGGCCAAATTGGAGAAGATTGCTCAGTTGAGCAGGGAAATGAAGCGGCCCGACAAGTTGGCTTAAATATGTTGGCCACTCTGCAGGCGGGGTTGGGCTCGCTCGATAAAATCGAACGGGTGGTCAAACTTCTTGGCTTGGTTCATGCCGATGCTGGATTTACCCAGCATCCATTAGTGATCAATGGATGCAGTCAATTGTTTAAAGACATATTTGGGGACGATTGTGGCGTGGGCACAAGGAGTGCGTTTGGCGTTTCTGGTTTGCCTGCTGGAGCTATGGTTGAGATTGAAGGTGTGTTTCAGATCAAAGGGTGAGTTGGAAAGGTAAATTGATTGCGTTTCTGGGTGTGCCGCTGGCATTTTTGCTTTTCCTTATCTTGTTTCACAGCCAACTATTAACATTATACGCGGGCTGGTTTGTAGTAAGTGATGCATCAGTTGGTGCGGATGCGATTATCTGCCTGTCGGGTGACCGTGAAACCCGAAACCCCGAGTGTTTACGATTGTGGAAGGAAAGGTATGCCAGACGTTTGTTTGTCACCGCAGAAAAGCCCAAAAGTAAGGAATTTAATTCTTTGGAGCTTAGCCATTTGCAGTTTGCCCAAGCGGTGACCAAGCGGATGCAATTAGATGCGGTTTGGGAGCTTTTACCATCCCTCACTGGTGGTGCCACTTCCACCTTTGATGAGGCAGCCGATGCGTTGGCTATGGCCCGTAAAGAAGGGTGGGCACGAATCATTCTGGTGACCGATGAATTTCACACCCGTCGGTCCTTGCTTGCCTTTGAAAAAGTATTCGAAGGGAGCGGGGTTGAAATTCAAGTAGCAGGTGCACCCAATGAGGTTTTTGGGGTGGACGACTGGTGGAAATCAGACCGGGGGCTAATCGCCTATATCGGAGAAACTATTAAGTTCCCGGTATATCTTCTTTGGGAACATGAGCCCATGCTTGTGAGCAATGATTGAGTTGTAAGGCCTGAAACTAGTGCTCGATCGCTTTGCCTGCACCTTGGGGAACGCGAATATTCTCCACGAGATCCTGTACATCTTGTGGGGGTGGGGGAGTGATTGAGCTAACCACAAATGCCACGATGAAATTGATAAACATCCCCAGAAACCCGATTCCTTCAGGGGAGATGCCAAACCAATAGTCTTTGCTATCTGTTAAAAACTGGAAGTGTATAATATATCCGAGGGTAAAACCTATCCCACTGATCATTCCGGCAATCGCACCTTGTTTGTTAATCTTCTTAGAAAATATGCCCATGATTAGGGTTGGAAAGAAAGAGGATGCAGCCAAGCCAAAGGCAAATGCAACAGTTTTTGCCACGAAACTGGATGGGGGGTTGATCCCAAAATAGGCCGCCAGGGCGAGTGCCCCAAAAGATGCCATCCGGGCATAGCGGATTTCCTGTTTGTCGGAGATATCTGGCTTAAGAATTTTCTTCATCAAATCATGGGAGATTGATGTGGAAAGAACGAGCAATAATCCGGCAGCAGTGGACAGGGCGGCGGCCACACAACCTGCCATGACCAAAGCAATCACCCACTTGGGCAGGCCTGCCATCTCCGGGTTCGCCAGTACGATAATATCGCGGTCGTAGTATACCTCGTTGGGAGAATCCACTAATTCATTGGTAACGGGACGAGGGGTACCTTCTTCACGGTCTTCGTCTGTATAAACTGGCTTGCCTGCAAAGACGGAACCAGCGGTATACTGCATAATCCCATCGTTGTTTTTATCGACCCATGCGATCATCCCCTGGTTTTCCCAATTCTTAAACCATTCGGGAGCTTCGGTATATTTTTTCTGGTTTATTTCCTCCACGAAATTGGTTCGGGCAAACATACCCAGGGCGGGGGCCGTCAGGTATATTATGGCAATAAAGCTGAGCGTCCAGTAGGCAGATTTTCTGACCGCTTTGACATTCTTGACGGTAAAGAATCGCACGATCACATGGGGCAGTCCGGCCGTTCCAATCATCAAGGCAGCGGTGATACAAAACATATCCAAGGTATTGCTGGTGCTTGCGGTGTATTCCTGGAAGCCAAGATCCGTTGATATCTGATTAATTTTCGTGATTAATGGAACCTGGTTTTCCGTACCATCTTTGATGTAGTTTCCAATCAGTCCGAGTTGCGGAATGACATTTCCGGTAATGATGATTGAAATAAAGACTACAGGGATTGTGTAGGAAAATACCATAACGCAGTACTGGGCAACTTGAGTGTAGGTTATACCTTTCATTCCCCCCAGTCCTGCATAGAAAAATACAATTCCTCCACCGATCAAAACGCCCATCCAAATTTCAATGTCAAAGAGTCGGGAAAATACTATGCCCACTCCACGCATTTGTCCCATGATGTAAGTCATGCAAATGAAAATCGCACAAATCACGGCCACCAACCGGGCTGCGTTGGAATAGTAGCGGTCCCCGATGAAGTCGGGCACGGTTGCCTTGCCAAACTTTCGCAAGTACGGAACCATCAAAGTGGTCAAGAGAACAAAACCGCCAGTCCATCCCATCAAAAACTTCGATGCTCCATATCCTGCGGCAGCAATACCGCCTGCCATAGAAATGAAGGTGGCAGCCGACATCCAATCAGCTGCGGTTGCCATGCCATTGGCAAATGGTGAAACTCCGCCACTAGCAGTGTAATATTCTTTGGTTGAGCCAGCCCGGGACCATATGGCGATCCCAATGTATACCCCGAAGGTTATACCAATAAAAATGAAGTTCCACGCAGTTTGGTCCATCAATTTTCCTCCTCCCCAAACCCATATTTCTCATCAAGCTTGTTCATCAAACAGGAATAAGCCACAAGTAAGACAACGAAACAGATGATCGAGCCTTGCTGGGCCATCCAAAACCCAAGGGGGGCACCCCCTATGGAGAATTGGTCGAGAAAATCTTTGAACAAAATCCCGCATCCAAAAGATACGAGAAACCAGATACTTAACAATTTTCCTACGAGTTTAAGGCTGTCACTCCAATAGGAACCGGCAGAGGGGGATGGGGATGTCATAGGGGGAGCATGCTACGAAATATTCTGATCTGGCAAGAAAGATATGCGGGGAAGAAAAATGTCTCTAGGAAGATAAGAAAAAAAAGAGAGTAACAAGCCTGCATAATTCTATTTCTTAACGAATAACAAATAGGTAATAATTTCTTTGCTAATTAAATCTTTTTTAGCCTAGAATTAGGCATTTGCTGAAACTTTTTATAAGTATAAAAAAATTATGTGCCTTGGGAAGGAATTATTATCCTAATCAAGGTCGTTGGTTTATTCTACTTTTTGCTTTCTTTACTGCTCAACTTAATGGGCAGAATTGGCCAAGTTCCCCGGCATCCCCAATTCCCAGCAACACAGAATCAACCGCACTTGAGACAGAGATCGAAATCGGTTCTCCGATCTCATCTTACAATGATGCGGTTTTAATTTCAGTACTGGATCCATGGACAAAACCGCTACCTAATGAACCGTCCTGGTTGAAATCATGGACTGTGGTTAAATTTGGCCCTAATAAAGGAACGGTTTATCATGAATACAAAAACAACAGAAATTATTTCTACTATCGCCCTTATCCCTATGCAGGTGGAGATGATCAGTTTATTTGGCCTGCGATAATTAAACAGGGAAATACATTGGTTGATCACAATTTCACCTATGAGCTAGAGATTGCGGACCCTCCCGATCCTCCTGTTGTTCGAGTTCTGGAAATTAACGGGGATGAAAGCATCGACTTAACCAGTGGCACAGAAACAACCATTCTTTTTCCCGAGAATTCCGTAAAACTTGCGGATATTGTTCTTTTTGATCCGGATCCTACGAATGAATGGGATGACCCTTTGAATGTCTCTGATATCCCAACCCTTTCTATCACATCGGGTAACTTTGAATTAGTGGCTACCAGTGTGAAACAAGAGGAGACGAATTCAGAGGAAAACGGTTGGTATTTTTCCTACGAATTAAGATGGCTCACTGCTCCACCCAATTTTGAATCTCTCGGGCCAGAAAGTTTTTCGCTTGAAATAACCGCTACGGATACTCTCCCGGCATTCAATTCGACATTCAGTTTGGACCTTGTTCTTGAAAATGAGCCAGAAGAACCCCGGGGTGTGGATGTCCGTAAATATCCATCCGGTGAAAATCGGGTAACTAAAACTGCTGATGGTTCAGATGGACCTCATGAATTTGAAGCATCTCTTTCTGAAAATCCCGCAGATTTAGAATTTGATTTCAAGGTGGAAGCCGAGCGTTATTATAATGCGGAAATTGGCGATTTTGAGGATGGGAATTACACGCTTTCGCATACCTTAAACCTTTTGAAGTTCGTCAATGGGCAGTACATTACCCACCCAGACAAAACGAAAAGGCTACCTTCGGCGAGTGCTTACCTCGTGAGCTATTACCAAACTTACGATTCAGGCACCGACACCACTCATGCAACCCCGGTTCTTCTTGAAAACAGTTCGGTATGGGAGAGTGGGGATGAGGGGAGAATACGAGTTGAAATCCTTGATCCCGATTTTTTTACTTTTGAGGGAGACTGGCTTGAGTTCAAAATTTCGGCTACGGATGAGAGTACGAAATCCCAAGGGAATTTCATGGTTCTTAAGGTTGAAATTGAAAATGATTTTGAGGATGCAGTTGAATTTAATCAACCCGCCGAGACCCCATTATCTTTCATTGAAAATAATGACTCTGCTGTTTTTGATTTCAATCCCGTGGATGCGGACTCTCATCCTCGCATAGAGTACCGTAGCGATAATAACGATTCAGGGGATGCAGGAGCACAAATCTTTTACCGGCTAAGCGGTGCGGATGCTTCTTTGTTTGAGATCGATGAGAACGGTTCCCTTTTCTTTAAAAATCCTCCCAACTTCGAAGATCCTAGAAACAAGGATTTTCTGAGTGACCCAGCGAATGGGTCGCCCAACTTGTACGCACTCAATGTCCAGATACATGACCGCACAGATTTTAGTACCGCAGCCGACCCGCTGGAGCTGTTAATTGTTGTGGAAGATGCAAACGACCCTCCCGTCCGTAGTGATCCTTTCGCTCCTTACACCTTTAGTATCACCACCTTTGAGGGACAGCCATGGACTTTTGAAACTAGGCGGGATTTACTCGATTTGAGGATTACAGACGAAGATGGGGATTTGATACTGTGGGACTATGTTCCTTCCCCTGACCCCAAGGGTCAAATTTCTCTAGCAAATGGCAGGCCTGAGGATGGAGCACCACAGACCTTTCTCTATTCACCCTTCGATTTACGCTTTGGAGAAGATCAATTCACCCTTCGCTTTTCAGATGGGGTTTCCTCCTACACCGATATCAATTTCACCATGCTGATTCAGAATGATAAGGACCTGCCATCTTTAGGCTATGTACAGTTCGATGGGGAGCCAGCTTATTTTGAGATCCATGGAGGAAACTTTGGATATTACCAGCAAAGTGTGGTCTCCGGAGAAACGGAGGTCTTGGTCGAGTTTGAGGAGAATACAAAGCCAAGGTTTTCACTGCCCTTTTCTGATCTCTTGGACGAGCAGAATATTACTTCAGTGGTGCTGTCAGGTTCGGATGAGTCCAAATTTGTTCTGTCCGAGCTCTACCAGAGAGAGGATGTGAAGAATCCCTTGGTCTATTGGGTGGATTTGAATTTTACAGAGTCATTCAGTGCGGATTTTGAAAGTCCTCAGGAAGATGGTAATTATACGATCAAACTTTCCGTTTTTGATGAGGAGGGGAGCTTTGAGGATTTTTATTTCACATTTGCTACACTTGATGTCGATGAACCGGCATATTTAAGCCCGAGCGACCGATTGGAAATCTCGTTACCCGAGGAGACGGAATTGGCAATCGCCTCTTTGCAAGCGGTGGATCCGGAAGGAGCAGATAAAAATTATACCTGGCGATTTGCCGGGTCAGAAAATGCACAGGATGATGCCGGATATTTTAAATTCCGGGATGCCGAGGGAAACTTTGGATTCACAGGCGAAGGTTTCATAGCCGGCGATACTGTTGATTTATTGTTTGCCAAAATTCCCAGTTTTGAAAATCCGAACGAGCGAGAATTAAATGCTTCCATTCAGGTATTTGATCGTGATCTTAATTCACGGGTATTTATCTACACCTTTCGAATATCCGACGAGGATGATCCTCCCCGCATCAAAGACAGTTATGCCGGGGTGGAGGAACTTGAGCATAATGTGTTTTATTTTCCGATCGCTCTGGAAGCTCCGGAGACGGTGGACGGTTCGCTCGGGCCATTTACTACCGAGCCGGTCACTTATCCTGAGGAGATGGGGGGAGGTGTTCAGCACGGCGGTCCTTTTGATTTGTCCAATTATTTTGGCAAACTGGACGAGGATAACCAAACCCTCCGGTATTCACTCCTATTGCCCCGGGATGGTTATCCGTCCCCCAGTTTCCAAAGTCGTATGGAAGTATCCGGTACCCAATTATATTTCAAGGCAAGTTCTCCCCCGAACTATGAGGATTCGTCCCAGCGTTCTGGGCAAGTCATGATTGGCGTAACCGATGGACTTTCCAGAATATATGTTCTTTTTGATATCGTCATAACTCCCCAGAATGATCCTCCAGAACTCCTGTTGGGAGCCAATCTTTCGTTCCCAGCTTATGAAGACACTCCTCTGACTAAACCCCTGAGCAATTATTTTCATGATGTTGATAATCCCATCCGTCAATTGACCTTTGAATCCAGTCCTATTATGAGGTTTGGGGAAGAAGATCCTAATGCGACATTGGAATTTTCTCCGGAGCAAGACAAATTTACCTTTTCTTCCCCCCCCGATCAGTCGGGTGTGTATGAAGCAGTGATAAACTTTTATGATGAACCGGAGAACAATTCGACGGTTCATTTCCGTTTTGATGTCGAAGATATTGCGGATAAACCAGAAATTTTCCTTTCGGAAGAATTCTTTGTGGCGAATGCAGTGAGCAAAGATGCCTTTTTTGTCGAGGAAAGCGAGGAAGTAACTGAGCGCTATCTTCGACTTTTGCACCTCGAAGGAGAGGTTCCCATTGCTGAGCTTTTTGTTTCGGACTACAAGGACAGCCCGCCTGCCAGCTCTTTTACTTGGGGAATAGTCGATGAAACTGGCATGTTCCGGATTGATGATTTTTCAGATTCATGCCGGATCTATTGGGATTTGCCCCCTGAGACAAATAATGGATTGCCGGACTACGAAAGTATGGGCGGTCAAACATTTGAATTCTATGTGACCGTGCAGGAAAATGTGGACCCCTTTGATATGCAGCAACTCAAAGTGGTCATCAGTGTGGAGGAGGTACCCAACAAACGACCGGTCTTCGTCCCCTCCGATCCCAGAATGTACATAATTGAAAATTTTCCGGAAGAAAGTGGGACCGATATTCTAACGATTGCGGCCACCGATCCCGATAATCAAGCCGGATCCAAGGAAACAATTATTATGAAGTCCATGCTTCCTGAACTGGATTATCAACAGTTTGTATTTGATGAAAATTCCGGTAAGCTCAGTTTTGTAAGTCCGCGTGACTATGAAAGTCCCAAGGATTTGGGAATGGATAACCGTTACCAGACCATAATCCGCATAACCGAATTTAACGATGAAGCAAAGTCCAGCGAGATGCTCATCGAGGTTCAGGTGCAAAATAATGTCGAGCCACCCTCCTTCGGGGCAAAGTACGATCCGGTTTTTACCGATGCAAATTTCAGCATTGTAGAACAACAGGTCGAAAATTTTGAGATCAATGCATCCACCTTGGATCAAAACAAGGATTTACTGATTGAAATATCACAGGAAGGTCCGGACGATCATTTGTTTGAATTCAATTCAACATCCAACCAGTTGTCCTTTCTTTTTCCTCCGGATTATGAAAACCCGGAAAGTGAAGATGGGGACAATAGGTACGAGGTTCATATGCAAGTCAGTCCGGTCCAGAATGGAAAGCCCAGTTATGCCGACCGGGTAGTGGAACCTTTCTACATTTTGGTACTGGACGACAATTTTACCTTTGAAATATCCGAGCCCTTGTCCCCACATCCGGCACTGTCCGATCTTCAAATCTTTGAGAATGAATTATTTGTGGTCGATATTGATGTGTTTGATGCGGAAACACCCTTGAAATTTCCTGATTTGTTATACACCACCGAATTAGGTGCTGCCTTTATTCCTCATCAAAAGACCGCAACCAAGGCGAGCCTTGCTTTTGACGAATCATTGATCGAATCGGTTTCTGGACCGCTTGACTGGACAGGCCGGTTTGCGAGGTCCGGGGATATGCGAAATGCCGGCATTAATGATGTGGTTGTTTTGACTAGTCGGAGCATTCTCTACTTTGAAAATGATGGAGCAGGAGAATTTACCTCTAATCAGGAATTAAAGACTATAATGGCAGGTGCATTTGAGGGGTCGCCCACTTTTGCCATGATCGAAGATATCAACTTTGACGGAGCGTTGGACCTTTTGGTCTGTTACCATGATCTTGCCGAGAATAAGCCAGGTATCACCTTATTTATAAATAGCCCTGATGCGAGTTTGCCTTTTGGTAATGAGATCATTGAGGTTCCTCTGGATCCGGCATCTGATCAGTTGCGAAGCGGTAAAATTTCGCAGATCAGTGTGCAGGATTTGGACGGAGATTATGACCTGGATCTGGTGGTGGCGTATCTCAATGACAATGAGGTTCTATGGTATGCCAATGATGGGGATGGCTCTTTTAGCTATCAGGGAATGCTCGCCAGCGTCACCCGTCCCCGGGCCCTGAAAATGTTGAACTTAGAAAATGCAAACAAATTAGATGACGGGTATGCCTGTTCCGACTTGTTGATTGGTTCAGATGAGGGACTAATGCTGGTAAAAAACCTTGGGCCGGGTGGTTTTGAGCAAACATTCCTCAGCCAAGGAAATCGGGTAGCGTCCGTACAGGCCCTCGATCTCTTGGGTAATAACAGGACGGACCTCGTTTTTGTCGAAGGCGATCAAATGATGGTATGCCTCGGTCTGGTCAATGGGTTGAGTGAGCCCACCGCTGCCTTCACTGACAATTCCAAGTATCCTGATGTTCCTGCTGATTGGCCCGACCGGCCTGAAAACCCGGGTGTAATTGAGCCCTTTTATTTTGGGGAAGATGGATCGCCCACTTTAATCGTGGGTGAACTTAACCAACCGTATGCCTTTCAACTCAAGCATCGGGAGATCGATAACGCACCAAAAGTTATTTTTGATGTGATCAAAGTGCTCAAACTCGGGGACGATTCCGGGGTTCAATCTTTACAGGTCTTGGACCTTGATCGACGGATTGATGTGGTGGAGTTTCGCTTTTTTCAACCTGAGGGAGGGGAGGAGGTCAGCGAAAATGCACCCCTGTTTGACGAAGTGAAATTTGGTGCGGGTGGGCGGCTCTTTTTTAAACAGGCACCTGATTTTGAAACCCCTCAGGATTTTGGGCAGGACAATGTTTATGAACTGGTGGTGGAAGCAAGAAAAAAGCCAGCTTATCCAGACCAAGCCACCCAGTCTGATCAAAAGAAAATAACTGTTGAGGTGTTAGCCGTCAATGAACCCCCGGTCTTTATTGAATTACCCACGGTGCACGAACATGTGGAACATAGCTTTGTCGTCTTTGAAAAAATTGATTTTCTCAACCCAGAATCCAATCCCCTCGTGCAGGAAGGTACATCTTTTGATTTGTCCGGCGGGCAAGACCAAGAGTTTTTTGAAATCAATGCAAGCAGTGGAAGACTCGAGTTTCGGAGCGATGTCTTTACTGTGCATGAACAGTCCGGTGTGGTCACATTTGATTACCTGCCAGATTTTGAAAACCCCGGGGATTCTGACAAGGATAACCAATACCGGGTAATCGTACGCATATCTGATGATGCGGGATTGTCCAGCGAGCAGGAAGTGGTTGTGAAAATTATGGAATGGGATCAGCCACCGATCGCAGACCCTGTGTTTTCTCCTCAAACGCAAAAAATCGAAGAGGATACAGTATTGAATCACCCTGTGGCAGATTTACAAGCGAGCGATCCGGACAATGCCAATGGCGGAATTGCCGGATACAGTATTTTTCGGGATGCCTTGCATGGTTCGGCAACCATTGATGATGGGGTGACGATATCCTACCAGCCGGATGGAAATTATTCTGGATCAGATGAATTTTTTGTTCAGGCATTAAACCATGCGGGCCTACCGGTTGTTGTTCAATTTAAAGTGGAAATTTCTCAGATTAATGATGCACCCGTATCGAGATTGCCCCTTTCCCATACCATGAACGAGGGAGTGGGCAAGGTTTTGCCCCTGCTTGCTTACGATGGGGACGGAGACTCCTTCGTATGGACGACCTGGCTCGAGGAGGATACTGATTTTAAAGTGCTCGGGAATGTGCTTTATTTTAAACAGGACGCGTTGCCCGATTACGAGCGTGCGGGCACCGATCTTGGGTATGTTGCCAGGCTGGGCTTGCAGGATCCCCAAACTGAACGAACCGAGCACAACCTCACCATATTCATCAATAACCTCCCCGACAGTCTGCCAAGTTCTGCCTTGAAAGCTGGTCCGCAGGGGACCACTTTTACCATTCCTGAAAATCAGGCCATTGTTGCCGATCTTAAGGTGGCCGATCCAGACCAATTGGAAGATCCCAATGCCACGATCACGGGTGGGGCGGATGCCGAGCTCTTTATTCTGACGCAGGAAGGTGTGCTTCGCAGTATCAATCCGTATGGTTTTGACTTTGAAGATGCCAACGATTCCAACGGGGACAACCGCTATGAATTGACCATTGATGTAAACGATTCTTTCCTCGGTCAGTCCTACAAGGTATTTGTGGTGGTCTCAGATCAGGATGAGAGTCCGCCTTACTACACCAGTGGGGGAGGAGAGACTTTTTATCAGATTCCAGTGCCTGAGGATAGGTTGTTTGTCACTCAGGTCATGGCCGAGGATAACGAGACTGAAGAGCTGGTCTATCGGGTGGCAAAGGGTGCAGATGCTGGATTTTTCTCTATTGATGATGCCAATGGTTCCCTAGCATTTGTTAATCTGCAAAACTTTGAGAATCCCGAGGATTCAAACGGCGATGGTACTTTTGAGGTGGTGATTGGTGTGTCAGACGGAGTGTTCGAAACCAACCAGACCATTTTTGTGGAGTTGGAAGATGCCAATGATCCACCTGTTCTTTCCTTGGTCGATTATAACTTGAGCGAGGATGGGGAAACCTTTCAAATATTCGAAGGATTTGATGAGGATGGGCATGAAATCCGCTACCAGTTGCAAACCCAATCCGCTCATGGGTTTGTGACTGTTTTGGGGGCTGGGTTTAACTACCGTCCTGATGCAGACTTTTATGGTTTTGATTCCTTTGAGGTATTGGTTTCGGACGATTATTCATCCAATGTTCAAACCGTTGTATTATTGGTTACCCCGGTGAATGACCCTCCGGTGGCGGTGGATGATATCAAATATTTTTACCAGGAGAACCGTACATCTGATCCTCTCATTTTGATCGATGTGTTAGCCAATGATCATACCGGTCCTGACGATCCTTCTGAAAAAAGTTCCTATACGGTCGAACTGATCGGTTCAAAGTCTGCCAATGGGAACAATGTCAATACATGGTCCAGGGGAGTTTTCAGGTATGTACCTGGAAGTAGTTTTACGGGGGAGGATAGTTTCCAGTACCGTTTGATCGATAACGGGCAAGGCAATGACGGCTTTGTAGACACAGCCACGGTGCGGGTCTGGGTAGCCACCACCGCAAAAAATCCGGACTGGACCAACCTGATGTTCTTCGGGATGTACTACCACGACACCAATGAATCAAATGGTCGGCAAAACTGGATTTATCACCTAGATATGGGCTGGGTCTATGTTCACCGTCCCGATCAGTTGCTTGAGAGCACTTGGATGTGGAAAGAGAATGTCGGATGGTTCTGGACGGGGGACAAATATTTTAAATGGGTTTACCACCAGGGACTGCAGCAATGGTTGCACTGGGAAGGCGGGGTAAGCTCAACCAGTGGCTGGTTCTTGCGCACGGAGGACGAGGTTCGTTACTATGAAAAAGACTTCATCCGGATGCAGGTACGGGATGAAGTGATTGAGATTTTGCCAGACTT
>JAYNJW010000029.1:0-23070 GCA_038110535.1 Opitutia bacterium
GCAGTATCGAGCAAAGGCGACCAATAAGCAGTCGATGTGATCGGCGTACCCGCGGGCACATCCTGAACACTAATGTAGCTAACACTGTTTGACTCCAGAACCACAATGGCAGGATGCGTGTAAGCTAGATTTTGATTATGTGCTTGGAATGCGTGTATAGAAGGTAGGAAAAGAATTGCTGCTAGAATTAATGTAAACAGTTTCATGGTTTTGAAATTATAGTGCATATTAAAAATTGATTAAGCAAGTTATAAGTTTACTCCAGATATGAGCCTCCGTTTGCCTCATAATCATAAAATCCATTGGTTGGGTGAAAGTAAAGCCACCTACCCAGGCTGAATGAATAGAAGTGGGATTTGGAATCATCGTTGGATACAAAATAATCAGCACCTGTCCATAACCAACCACGATTAGTATGATAGAACCAATAGTTTCCTGCCGCATCCGTTTTTACCCACATCCAACCTAGCTTTTGCTCGACATGAAAAACCCAATCCGGTTTCTCTGCAGATGCATCGTAGAAGGAGCCCAACCAATCGGATTGGTACCAGTTGTCATAACCACTTATACCAGATGTATTGGCATCTTCCACCAAGTCAGATTGTGCTGTTTGGCCAACCAAGGAATTAACCGTAAAGTGATCAGTGGTCATGGTCAATTTGCCACTATCCTGATCAAAAGTACTTGTCTTGGCTTTTGCCCACCCTTGTTTGGTTGGTGAGTAATACATGCCTTCGAGAGTATCAAGATCGATTCCTTTGTTTCGGAACGATTCGGCATCGACTGGAATACGAATGACCACATCCTTCTTAAAGTTTCCTTCTATCTCCTTACCCTTATCATCGAATAATTCCATGGAATAGGCATAATCAGCAGGCTTTTCGGTACCGCTCTTGTCTAGGCCTTTTGCGGTGGGGGTAACCACTAAACGGATAGTTTCCACATCTGAGGCCACATTCGCAGCTCCACCTGGTATCGTAATTTCCGTACCATCAGGAAGCGTAGTGACAAAATCCTTACTTGGATCAAAGGTTATGCTAATACCGTCAGGAACCTCAAAGGCTGGACGCTTGAGAACAACCTCAATATCGGAAACAAATTCATTGCGTCTTAAATCTCCATCCTCTTCGTCTTCAGAAAGATAAAGGATTTCCGTATCATTGGCATCGAACTCACTGTACTCAGCTCCTAATTTCCAGAGGGCTCCGCTTGGTGCGGTGATGTTAAAATCACCGTTTTCATCGGCATATCCAGAAACTTCCCGCCCGTCAAAGGTCCATGCATAAACAAATGCACCTGCGAGTGAATTTCCATTGTCGTCAACAACTGAACCACTCAGGTAATTGTCTTGGGCAGGTTGCACTAAACGGAATTCAACCCCCGTCTTGCTGGATTCTGTCATTTTGATCTTTTGCACGGCTGGTTCCAGATACCCTTCGTCCCGAAGTTGGTAAGAAAGAATAACTCCCACCTCATATTTACCACCCTGCAGGACAGAAATAGAGAAGGATCCGTTCTCATCGGTCTCGACTTCATCCCAGTATTCAGGAAACGATTTAGACTCCTCCCGGTACGCCCAGACATAGAGCGTGGATTCAGAAACGGAAGAACTATTCGATTCATAAACTACGGAACCGGATATGGATGCTGCAGCAGCAGATAGAACAAAGTTCGCCTGAGCAGTTTCGCCCTGCCCCACGGTAACCTCTAAGGGAGTTGCAGATTGCTGGGGGTACTTTCGGTCCTGATCATCGTATTCAAGATAATACTCCATAATCCATTGTCCAGGAGGCAAAAGCATGGAGTAAGTACCGTTAGTCTCAATCGATGCATATTGCCATCCATCACCATCCGTACGCATTGCGTAGACCTCACCAACCAATCCTTCTATCGATTGGTTGGTATCTTTATCAACAAGGCTTCCTTCCACATAGGAATCTACCTTGGATAAAGAAAATTCAATCTTTTCAAGAGGGCCATTTGAATCGGACAAATCCCCTGATTCCGAAAGAGTGAGTGTTTGTTCGTTTGGCAAGGCATAATCACTACCAGGAGGTAGCCAGAGACCCACAATGTAAGTACCAGGCAGACCGGGAAAAGAGAATGTTCCACGGGGAGAAAGCGGCACTTCTGCTAATACCTCAAAGAACTCTTCGGTTTCGTTTCCATCACTGGCTTCCCGAGCATACGCCCATGCATTTAAATCTGCCACCGGAGCACCACTCGGTCCATAAACTACTCCTTCAACCTTTGATCCTGCTTTTCGAACAGTAAAGTTGAGGGTTTTCGCACCATCACCCACCTTAATTCTTTTGGGCGGTTCCATAAGGTAAGGGGATTCTGAACCATCTGCGGGAATCGGAGGATTGAAACCTACTTCCCATCTGCCAGGAGCGACTTTTAGTTCATAGGCTCCATTCGGGTCAGTCACATCACTTGTCCAACCACCACTTTCGCTCCATGCCCATACTTCAGCATTTCCAAGTGGACTTCCATTCGCTGTGGCAATTACGCCTGTTATGGTGGAATTAAACTCAGCTAAGGTGATAGTTCCCACATTAAATTCGGACTTACCAATGCGAATATACTGTGGTGCTGGACTTCCATAGCCCTTGAATTCTTCCGGATCCAACCATATGGACAACTCATACTCACCTGGTTTTAAAGGAATAGAAAAAGATCCGTTCGTTTCTGGGTTTGCCCAGTTACCAATACCGTCAGGGCTGAATACATCTATCCAAATCGATGAAACTGCACCCGATTTACCTTCTGGTATTTCGATAGTGCCTACAACTTTTCCATCTCCCATACGATTGACAGTAAAATTAACTGTCTTTGTTGTCTTGCTTGCATTGTTGGCAAATGTGGCAGTTTTAGGAGCCTTGTCATAGGACCAATTTACATTCTTATCATAAGGACGGTATACGGTGACTTCCCACTTACCTGGTCCGACATTAAGTTCATAATTGCCCGATTTATCTGAAATGGCTCCAGCCCAACCCTCAGAATCGACGCGCCATGCAACCACCTCAGCATCGGCAATCGTGGCATTAAGATCGTCTCGAATTTTTCCACTAATTGTCTTACTGGGAGGCGCCAGATAAATAAAGGGCTTGGAAACCTTAAATGCATCACCGGCAAGAACCTGTGAACCATTAGAGGTAGTGGCAGTCACTTTGTAGTCATAGGAAACCCCAGGAGTGATCGTATGATCGATGAAAGCTTTGAGGGTTCCGGATACATTATCATCTACGGTCGAATATACGCTGGCGGTACTGGCTTTGCGCTCGAGTTTGTAAGTGCTTACCCCCCTGATCTCTGATTTCGACCAATCAACACGGATGGCATTACCTAGGCGCATTTCTTTGCTTGGATTTTTCAAGTCAAAATGTATCGGAGCCAAATCAAGGTTGGCTAACATCCCGGGAACATCAACGCGCATAGAATACTTACCTGCTTCGGGCAATGAGAGAGAGAAAAATCCATCTTCATTAGTTTCTCCGTATGCTTCGTTGAAGGTGAAAGCTTCTCCCTCAATATACTCATAATTTGGTTCTCCCGTATGATTTTCATCTTGAAATGCCCACAGAAATGCATGCGAAAGCCCAACGAGTCTGACTCGACCATTTTCGTCCTTCTGAGGATACATGATTCGGCCAGAAACATTCGATCCTTCCAAAGTAAGCTTGATTCCAGTTGTGGAATTGCCATCTACGGAAACAGGAGAGTCATAATTTGGTTTCGAGGAACGGTATCCAAGATACTCCTCTGACTCAAAGGGAGGTTCGGCAAAAATAATCCAATCTCCAGCAGGTAAGTTTGAAAGTTCATAAGATCCATCCACTTTGGTTTCAAAATGATCGAACCAAAAAAGATAATCTTCTGTATGAGCAATTATGCGAGCCTTGGGCACAGCATTGCCCTTGTTGGTTACCACTGTTCCTGAAATGGTGCCGCCGACAAAATCATCGTCCTCATCGAACCAGGCAAATTCGAACCTTTCATGATCCTGTAGGGCAAATGCATCAAGCTCTGCCAAAGGAAGCAACGAGGTATTCCCCTCCGCAATATCAAGCGTCGCAGCAGAGGACCAATCGCCAGAATCCCAATCAAAGTTACCGGATGCGTCTGAAACTAAGAACTTGGGCTCATACCCTCCCGCTTCAACCATTACTTTGTAAGACCCCCCCGGCAATTTAAGGGAATAATTTCCATCTGATTCCTGAACATGTGGATAAACAACGGGGCCATACTCATCATCGGCATCAAAAAAGGCAAACCATGCAAATTCCACAGGACTGGAAGTGTTTGAATCAACAATGCTCAACTGGACTTCAGCAGCTGGGGCTCCGTTCAAACGAAAATCAATATCCGTTTTGTTAGAATCGATTACAACCTCGGAGGCAGAAGCAAAGTCTGTGGTTCCTTCTCCATCCGATGTGTAATATTCTGATTGGTAAAGCCCATCCCAACGCATGGCTTTGATTTTGTAAGTTCCTGCGGGGATTTTTACCGAATAGGCACCCTCGACAAATGATTCTGGATTTTCAAATTCAACAGGTTCCCATGCCGGCCAAAATTGACGCTCCGAATCATTAGTGTCTACAAATACGACCTCTGCCCAGATGCCCGCATTGGTATCGGAATCATAAATGACTCCGCTTACACTGAGGGGTTGGCTCTTGGATGCCTGAAGTTCTGGAAATTCATTCACCAGATTGGCTTGAACTTCCCAATAAATAATCCCTCCATCCAATCGAACAGAATTATCATAAGAAAATAAAACCACTTCATATTGACCCGCTGGGGCTTCCCCACCAAGTTGGCCGTCTGGCTCAACCCACAACCAGGATACGGGATACTCAGTGAGTCTTTGGTTCGAGTCGTCCACCGGGTATAACTCGATCGAAATATCCAAGGGATGACCTTCTTCCTGTCCAGAAACTGATATGGAGGAAGAAATCTGACCAAATTCGTGAGAAATTACAAAATCAGCTTCCAAACTAAAGTCGTAATTTTCTGAAGAGTTAGAATCCACTATTGAGATAGAATTATCCGAAATCTGCGGTCTGTATGGAGTACCGGTATCGGGATTAAAACCCCATGCCTCAATGTAGTATTCACCAGAGGGCAAATAAGCTTCAAAGGAACCATCGCTATGGTTGATATCCAGTATAAAAAAGGCTGGCTCCCAATGACCATCAAGGCCATCTGGTGCCTGAAAGAACCATAATCCAAAATCAGGGATAGGATTGTTGTTTTCATCTAAAACGCTTCCAGAAATTCTGCCCATATTTTCCTTATTAAGGTCCTTGTATGGGTCTTCATAGGGATCCCCAAAACCTACCTCAGCAGGAAATGCAGACGCATAGAACCTGACCTCCAAAAGCGAATCGCCATACCCATCCGCATTAAAATCGAATCGTGATTTGACCACATCCTCGTTGGAAGGTTGATCTTCTTCAATGAAACCAGTATCTGACTCATGATCTCCTAATTTATAGTCATCTCCGCCACCATCTGGTTGATAGGCTTGATAATCGGGCTCATGCCCTTTGTGCATGATGCGAGTAAATCCACCACCGGTAAATTCGGCACCTTCTTCCTCTGCACCACTTCCAGTAATGAAAAATAAAGATCCATTCTCATCCATAATTCCCGCTTTCACTCGGTGGGGCTCAGAAATTCCAAAATTCCACTCCAATAAATCACGGGGTAAAAAGGCTGAAATATTGGCATCTTCCAAAGTAACAGAGCCCAGTGAAAATGCGGCTACCTGATCATGGGGTGAAATCATTTCCGAGGGCATTAAATCTACCACCGGCGCATTGGCCTGAAAGATGGCACCATTGTAGAAGCGTTCTCCACCCATCACAACGACCATACCAAATGTGGACTCCAAATCTCCATCCGATGTAGAAACGGCATCCACTGTTTCTGCTAATATGGTAAAAGTTCCAGGCCGGTCCCATTCTGGCCAAGTTCTTTTAAAACCACGAATCTTAGCACCGCTTACCAAAATATAGCGGGGTTCGCCCATTTCGTATGAAAAGGTAAGCTTGAGTGGCGTACCTGCTGGCAGGACTGTACCTCCAAGTTCTAAGTCAGAAATAGAAAGATTATCATCCTCTCCAAGGACAGAATTTACCAAGGATATACGATACACCAAGTCGTCCCAATTTCCACTGGTATTATAATGGTCACCCTCATATTCTGCATGCTCTTCCTCCCCCTCATTCTGATCATTACCGAGGTCTAATTTCTCTATATGAACATAAGCAGGATTATCTCCACCACTCGATGCATCCGAGAAATTACTGATCGATAAATCATCGCCCCATGCGGAACGAGCAGGCCTAAACGAAAGTTTGGCATCTTCTTCAATGTCCCAGGGATCAAACTCCCGATTGAAGCTACCATCCTCGTCAAAAATGACTTCTCTGCCGTCTTCCAAATAAGCAACATACTCCACACCCTGCCCGTCAGGGGTTGGACGTTCATCCGGCCAATAATTGATGGCAAAACCATCATCATACACATAGTACTCCTCTAGGTAAAGGACTGCAGCCTCAGGTAACTCCACGGGACGCCATGGCACAATTTCCTCAAATTTCATTACAAGAATTACCCGACTACCATCTCCATTCAGAACAATTTCAAACATTTCAGACTGGTTATTTTCGACCACTGCCAAAAATACTTGATTAGAGGAGTCTTGAATTTGTAGCCGAGACCTCTCGACTTCGAAATCGATAATTTTGGAATTCGGAATCTTAGAATAGATAAGATCTTTGAGCGATTCAGATACCTCCGAGTTAGGGATAAATTGACGATCCTCAGCGAAGTCTTCAGTGGCATGCAAGTAAGACCCGTTTTGATCAAAGTACAAATTGATCATGTTGTTCAATCCAACTTCATAAACGAAGCGATTTTCGTTTAAAGCATCCAGTATTTTCTCGGCCCTGACTGGGTCAACTCCTTCAAGCTCAGGAACTTGAGCAATCAATGCTTCAACAAATCCGGCAACTTCATCTATGGAAACAGGCTCAAATTCCTGATGTCCGTCTTCTCCTGGAGGGGAATGGGGGTCGTATGGACCATCGTCGTACATATCGTAAATGAACCCAACCTCAGCCAAATTATTGTCGTCAAAATATTGCTTCAGCTCGACTTCATCCTGATAGGTATCAACCACCATATATCCATCCACAGTCTCTCCACCAGTGTAGACCCAGTCTCCCGTCTGGGATTGTTCCGCGGGTTCCACCCAAAAACCGAATACTTCATTCTGGGTAGTTTCGTCCCACTCGTAGTCTTCAGAAATCGCGTAGTTGCCTTCAACCAGTCCCTGCTCTCCTGTAAGGTCCTGTAAGTTAGAAGCACTTAAGAAGAAGACGGGCACACCGTGTGTTTCGGATCCGTTCCCGTCGTAACCATAGTCAGACTCGTTGCCATCATAGCCGTAATCCGTGCCGTTGCCGTCGTAAAAATCACCAAATTGATCATGCAATTGGTCTGCATTATGATTGTGATCAATCAGTTCTATCCATTCGGTAGGTATATCTGACTCACTGAAATCTGAGCAAACATATGTCCCGCTAGCCGACCAAGATGGATTATCTTGTTCATAGTTCGATGCATAATTTAACTCAACTAATCCGTTCTCAGGATCGGAGTAGGTAATTACGATTTCAAGTTCACCATATTCATCCTGCTCGATCGATGACGATGTATTGTCACTGGTTAACTGATGCGAATAATTTCTCAAAATCCATTGACCATTAGAATAAACCGCTACCTGCTGAGCATTAAGGTAATAATAAACAATCTCATGGTTTACATTATCTGGAGTTGTGTAAGAAATAATTGCCTTGTGACCAACAAGAGTGGTTGGGGCAACAAAACCATCGGAGCCCGACTCATTGTGCTCGTAACCATAATCCGACTCATTGTCATCATAGCTGTAATCTGTGCCGTTCCCATCGTAACCAAAATCTGACTCGTTGCCGTCGTCATGATATTCGGTGATAAAACCAACCTCAGCCAAATTATTGTCGTCAAAATATTGCTTCAGCTCGACTTCATCCTGATAGGTATCAACCACCATATATCCATCCACAGTCTCTCCACCAGTGTAGACCCAGTCTCCCGTCTGGGATTGTTCCGCGGGTTCCACCCAAAAACCGAATACTTCATTCTGGGTAGTTTCGTCCCACTCGTAGTCTTCAGAAATCGCGTAGTTGCCTTCAACCAGTCCCTGCTCTCCTGTAAGGTCCTGTAAGTTAGAAGCACTTAAAAAGAAGACGGGCACACCGTGTGTTTCGGATCCATTACCGTCGTAACTGGTATCTGAACCGTTTTCATCATGCATGCCCTCCAAGATCAAAAAGTCCCCGTACATATCCGAATGGACGGTGCAATAGAAGTAGAGAGATTCAGAAGCGGGATCAAAGTCCAAAGGAATGTTGAGTGTTAGTTCATCACCAACAGAGCTCAAGGCACTAGAGGCAGAATCATAGGGTGTTTGAACCCCATTGGACGATTCATACCCTATCTGGAAAGGGTGTGGATTAAAGCCCTGCCCAGCCGTGAACCGGTATGACTGACCAGTAAAAAATTCGAATGATCCCAAATCTATACTCGTACCATTGGAATCGTAAAAATTATAGTAGGGCTCAATCTGTTGACCGCCCGAAACAATGATATCAACAGGAACCTGATGGTTTGCTTGAGCTTTTCCTAAGCAAGCAAGGGAGAAAGAAAGGCAGGCGAGGAGAGTACGATATTTCATGGCACAAAATAATTGTTGGGGAATAAAAATTTTCCTTAGTTAACTCCTTTAGTCAAGGCACAATTGCTCAAAGCGAGAAGCACACTTTTGCTCGCTCTTCAGCGGTACCACAACCGAAGGAAAAATATTCGTAAGCTCGCAGGGAAAAATCGATAGATGTAAGGCAGAAAAGAGGCATGAAACCATGTCCCGCCAAAAAAAGTTCCTCCTCTATTCTGTCTGATTCGATAAAGTATTTGATCCGTCGCTTGCTCTGGACTAATTGAGTTCTCAAGCTGTTTTTCTATTTTTTCCCATGCACTTTTGCCGGCACCTGAAAGTTCTGCTTGTGTCGAAGCCGAACGATTAAATTCTGTCTCTACATCACCCATCCGAAAATCAATAAATTTTGGAAATTCCTGATATTCAAGCATCATGCTCTCGGTAAAGGAGGAAAGGGCTGATTTGGCCGCATTGTACATGGGCATAAATGGAAGCGGAAAGAGGGTGGCAAGCGAAGATAAATTGAGAATTAACCCCCTGCCCTTTTTTTGCATGGCGGGAGCAAAGATTCGGCACAATCGAATGGGGCTAGATAAGAGTACATCGATTTGTTTGGTAATCTCAGAATCAGGAAATTTTTCCCACTCGTAAAAGGCACCATAACCCGCATTGTTTACCAATAGCTCTGGAACTCCGTATTGGTCCATAAAATCCTTGGCAAAGTTGATCGTCTGATCAGTTGAAGAAAAATCAACCGGAATTTGAGTAATCCCGGCCATGTCTTCGGGCAAACTTTTGCTTCGGGAAGCAGAAAATACCTCATAGCCCTCACCAGTTAATTTTAGGCATAAGGAACGGCCAATCCCACTGGATCCTCCGGTAACCAAAGCAACTCGTTTATCCATAATTCTTTATATCTTATGAAAATTGGTCTTTGCGGAGAAGCAAAACTTTGGAAAAGATCAATGCTGTGCCAACCCAAACTCCCATTAAATTATTAACCATGGAATATCCGCCCACCCGCGGTGGTGCTGGAGTATATTGCGAGGAACTTGCCCATGCCAGCAATGAATTGGGAATGGATATAGAAGTTCTGGCTCCCCTAGGCTCCCATTCAGGTAGTTCCGTAAAAGTAATTCAATTACCTTTCAGAGGTTCCCAAGGCTGGATTTGCTCTCTGAAAATTATTAAGTTTTTAAAAACGCAAAGTCTGGAGAAAATCGCTTTGCATATCGCCGACCCCGGTGCCCAGCGGGCAATGGTACGGTTTGGATGGTTACTGCCAAAACCTGCTAAGTTCATTCTTACAATCCACGGATCCGAAATCCCCAAGTTCTCACGCAATCCAATCGAACGATTATTTTTTCGGAATTTATTGGCTCGGGCAGATAAAATTCATGTGCTCTCAAAATATAACGAAGCAAAGTTGGTTCAATACTACCCTGAGATCAGGGGCCGAACCTTTCTTGTTCCTGGAGCACCGGCGAGAGAAACTCTCCCAAAATCTAATCCATTGGAAAGCAAAGATTACGCGAAGAGAAAGCTGGTTTTGCTATGTGTAGGGAGAATTCACCCACGCAAAGGACAACTCCAACTTCTCCAAGCAATTGAGCAATTACCAAGGCACTTGAAGGAACGATTAATCTGCCAATTCGTTGGCCCAAATACAAAACCTGCTTATGTTAATCAAATTTTAACCATGAGTAAGGCGGTCGGTTGTGAGATTCAATTTCTAGGGAATTTAGAAAATTCAGACTTAAAAAAGGCATACCAACTCGCTGATATCTTCGCCCTTACCTCTATTCGTCAGCACAACAGTGTGGAAGGCTTTGGTTTTGTTTACCTCGAAGCATCCTCTCATGGCTTACCCATTTTGGCTCATCGGGTAGGTGGTGTGGAAGATGCGGTGATTGATGGCAAAACGGGCTTACTATGTGAACCGAATAAGCAGAATGAACTTTTGCTTAATCTCCGTCAATTAATCGAACAGTCCGAAAAAAGGAAAGAATTGGGGAATGCAGGGATTAAATGGGCAGCCAAGCACAGTTGGGAAAATATTGCCCAAAAGCTGTATAAATCAGATTAACCGTTACAGCACATCCGCAAATGCGGGGCGCAAGCGGTCAAAAAACCAGGCACCAAAAAGCAAAACCACCAGCCCGAAAATCCATGCATATCCAATACCTATCCAGTTTGGTTCTCCACCCCATAAAACTACCTGTCTTAACGAATCAATTATTTGAAGCAATGGATTCCATTGTAAAAATGTCCAAATTCCAGGAGCTACAGCCTCCGCTTTGGCAGCAGAATAGAAGACTCCGCTCGAATAGAGTAAGGCCAGTCCGAGAAAGGATCCAATCTGCCCGACATCCCGAATAAAAACTCCAAGCGCGGAAAAAAACCAGGCCAATCCCAAAGCAATGAGAAATACTGGGAACAAAATAAGGGGAGCATAGAGGCAAGTGGTTGAAAGTCCTGGACCTACGGTTAACACACCTATCAAGCAAAGGCCAAAACTGATTAATAAATCATAAGCCAGTGCCCCCATTGTTGCTGCAGGCAAAATCTCCAGTGGAAAGACCACCTTTTTAACAAAATTTGGCTGACTTACAATAATTCCAGGTGATGCCCCAATCATACCCGAGATCAAGCCTAGCACATTCAATCCTAAAAACACGCCCAATGCATAATCAATTGTCGATTCGTCCGGGGAATCAGTGAAACGACCACCAAAAATAACTCCAAAAGCAAAGACATACAGCCCCAGCATGAGCAAGGGATTGGCAATAAGCCAAAAAGCTCCTAGGATACTCCCCCGGTGCCTGGCTTTGACATTACGAAGCAAAAATTGCCAAAGCAATTCACGACGGGTCAGAAGAGATACAAATGGTCTCATTAATCTTTTCTCTTTACCAAGAGCAGTCAATTGTGGCGAGCAAGTATAAGTCAGTCAGAAGCCTTAGAACTAGCCACCATAACTTCCCCATGCTGTCGAAGAATAATTATAAGCCCGAATGGATTGGCCATCGGAAGAATCAAGCAGGACATACATCCAAAAAGTCTCAGCAGGCTTGTAACAATAAATAAAAGGGAATGCTTGGTCTGATAGCCATACCCACTCTTGGACTAAATCGCTCCATGCCCAAAATGAGTTTCCTTTGGGGAAAGGGATGTAAAGCCATCCAAGGTTTACATGGAAAATCCACGCTCCTGAAATGGGAATAAATGTTCCCATCCAAGGATTTTGCAACCAGCCGGAATTATCCAGAATTTTTGAATCCGGCCAATCTGGCAATTCATTCATTAACCAGTCATAATGCGTTGCCAATCTCGTATAAACAGTAACATCCCCGTAGGAGGAATCTGTTGTTCCGTACGATACCACCCCATGCACTCGCCAAAATCCATTGGTTCGAACAAACGCCGGTCCACCGCTGTCTCCTACCGCTGTGCTAGCTTCAAGAGATAAAGGGGTTGCCTCACTATTTCCCAATCCGAGCAACTCAACGGAACGGCCTGAAACCAATTCATTGTGCTGTTCCATAGGCGAATCAAAATCAATCCCAAGTACCCCGCCGCGCTGGCTTTCTGGCACGCCGGGTTTTGACACCATCGCAACCGAACGATCAATAATATTTTCTCCCCCCAGTCGCTGTTTGTTGGAATCGTTCTCCATCCCTGTATTCCCTTCCACTAATGAACCAAATCCACCCAGAACCGTACGTAAACCCAAGGGATCGTCACTGGCACTTGGCAACCTAGCAGGATAAAGACTGGTTACCGATCGGTTTAGCTTGGCAACGGCAAGATCCAGTCCAAGCTCGTCCCCATCCCCCAAGACATTGTACGATGTTTGCCGAGCCGTCCAAGCAGGATGTACAATAATTTCTTCTATTTGATAAACTTGGGAAAAACTGGCCTCTTCAAAATCATCATGTAAATAAAACTTCCAATCGTTTGGGTCGGGAATTTCATGATAGTCATTTTTTACCACATGTGCGGCGGTAACAATGTAATTTGGTGCAACCAATGTAGCCGTTCCTAATGCCCCAGTATTCGAAATAAGTGCACCCACCACCGAAAAATCAGGATATTGCTCGGATGGAAGATATGGTGCGGAATTTTTTCCCAGGTCATAGTAGGAGGACCAGGTTGAATCATGCCGTTTACCTAGCCTTCGTTGATCCGCCAATAACAAAGAGGGTAAAAGAAGAAGAAGCAAAAACCCTTCGATTGATCTAGTCATCCAAAGAAGGCAATATGTCAGGTGGAGGAGAGGGAGGCAAAATGTTAGGAGGAGGAGGCGGCGGGGGAAGATCGTCCAAATCTGACTGAACATTCTCCTGTAGGTTCGTGTCTTGCACAATTTCGGATGGGGAAGGAATCCCAGATTGAAAATCACTCGAAGGGTTTGCAAAATTGCTAACCTTCACACTACTTGGAGCAGATACAGACGGTACACTCGTTGGCGTAGAATTGCGAAAGAGTGCATTGCCACTGGGTTGGGACATCCCAATCGGTACCCCAACCTGGTTGGGAACCCCCGCGGAACTTCGGGGAGGAGGAACAAACTGGGACCCTCTGGACCGCGATAAAGTAGAACCAGTGGAAGATGAGGAAGTTCTTGAAGATACACGGTTTGCTAACCAGTCAGGCAACTGGGGAGCAGACTTAGGACGGGGGGGCATAATTCTTTGGTTTGTCGCTGTCGAAGGACTGGTGGGCAGGTTCACTTTGGGCAAAGTTGGGGATGCATTGGCAGGACTACTAGAACTTTTACTTTGCTCTAAACTTAGCGTAAAATTTTGGCCATTAAAAGCCAGGGTTAAGGTTTCTGTTTCCAGATCAAAAGCTTGAGCATGGAATTCTTCATAAGTTTTCTCGGTAAGCTTGATCCATTCACCAAAGTTTGCCTTCTTGTTGAAGACACAAAAATGAGGAATTCCTTTCAAAAGAAAATATCCACGAAACTCAACCTCGTTGGCAAAGGCGGGATTTGGAGCAGGTTGAGGAGGTGGGGGCGGTGAATGAACTTGGGGAGGGGGCCGATTGGAACCCGGACGCAAAAATGGATTACTGGCTACGCCTGCCCAGCAAAGCGAGGAAAGTACAAAAAATAAAAAGGCATTTGTGTACAGATAATGCACACCCTTAATATTTCAAAATAAGCCCAGAAGGGCAAGAAACATCAAGCTATTCTATTTTTAATCCCAAAGACCAAAAACTTAGGAAAAAGTTAAATTTGCAATTTTAAATCCGAGCCAAATAAAAATCAGGGTTCCCAAAAAATTGGCACCAAGGTAAAAAAGCCCACACATCCAAGATCCTCTCTGTAAAAGACCATACAAATCCATTCCAAATGTTGAGAAGGTGGTAAATCCTCCACATATTCCAATAATCCAAAAGGCACGGAACAGTTCACCGCTTCCCCAATGCCACATCCATTTGGTCAAAAACCCGATGAGGAAGGCACCACCCAAATTGGCTAGCACAGTGGCAAGAAGGGTTTGCGAGGAAAGAAAATGAGTGAGTGCAGCACGGAAAGCGGATCCAATACCACCTCCCAAAGCAACGAATAAAATAAACTTTACCCCCATCGTTATACGGGGCTCAACCCACCTCAGCCTTGGGCCAATTCCTCAACAGTTTCTTCGGCATCGTCCTCTTCTTCCACTTCGGACTCTGCTTCCTCCACACTATTGTACTTCAAAACCCTACGATTTTGGGGAAGAGGGGACAAATTAACCATGATGAATCGTCCATTAAGTTTGGGTTCATCATCTGGACGACCAACTCCCGAAAGATCTTCAATCGCACGATGAACCAAATCCATCCCGATATTTATATGTTCCATTTCGCGACCACGAAACATCAGAGTGATCTTTAATTTATTGCCTTGATGTAAAAATTTTTCTGACCTTCTGAGCTTGGTCACATAATCATGCTCTTCAATCCGTGGTCTAAATTTGGCTTCCTTGATACGCTTGGCAGATTTTTCTTTGTTCTTTTTATTTTTACTGAGCTCGTACTTATACTTGCCGAATTCCAGAATGCGGCAGACCGGAGGATGTGCATTGGCAGCTACTTCGACTAAGTCAAGTCCTTCGGCTTTAGCAATCTTGACAGCTTCCTCAGGGGGCATAACCCCTAGCATTTCGCCATCTGATCCAATTACGCGAACTTCGCGAGCACGGATCTTGTCGTTTTTCCTGATGTAATTTCGGTTATTAAACCGCTTAATATTTTTACCACGTGGAGAAGGTGCCATGTGGTTAGTTGGAGTTATGCATAAGGGAGAGGGATATTTTTAGACAATAGTTACCTATCTTATCTAGTTGGCGTGTTGGCAAGATTTAATTCCAGTCTTTGATGGCTAGAGATTAAAGCTTTCACCGCAACTGCAACTCGCTTTGGCATTGGGATTGGAAAATTTAAACCCTCCTGCAACCAGTTGATCTGAGTAGTCAAGGGTGGTTCCCCTTAAATAAAGTGCAGTCTTGGAATCAATCAGCACCCGGGCACCTTCGCTAGCAACAAACAAATCATTTGGCTTACCCTCATCAACAAATTTCATTTTATAGGAAAGACCGTTGCAACCCCCTCCCGTTATACGAATGCGTAAATACTCACCAGTCTTCTCACGTTCGATCAAGTGGGCAATTTTTTCTGCAGCCCGGGGTGTCAAGCGTACTAATTTTTCGTTGGCTTGTAAGTATTCGGAGTCGGTCAACATAGTCAGATATCCTTTACATTAAATCGAACAAGGTAGATGGCGAACTCATCAGAATGATTTTCTGTCTTTGGCAGAATATTTTGCAAACCCTCTTTGCCCCGAGGAAAAAAACTGGAGGAATTCCCGAACCATTTCAGAAGAGGAACATTTGCTCGATCTTAGAATCCTCTCCGCGTTTCTCTTAACCATAGAGTTCTCAAATACTTGACGGAAACAGTGCTTTAATTGAGAGATTTCAGACCGTGAAGCTTCTCTTCTCCTCAGTCCAATCAGATTTAAACCAGAGATTACATTTCTGCCGGATACCAGAACCTGAGGAGGTACATCAAGGGATATTTCGGCCAGTCCGCCAATCATTGAGCCTTTGCCAATTCGTACAAATTGATGAACGGCAGCACCTCCCCCAATAAAGGATTCCGACCCTAAGCTCACATGGCCTCCAAGCAAAGCCCCGTTGGCCAGAACGACTTTCTGTTCCACCAAGCAATCGTGAGCGACATGACAGTACCCCATCAGAAAACAATCCTCTCCAACCAAGGTCTTCCCATCCCTCTCGATGGATCGGTGTACCGTCACCCCCTCCCCCATTCTGGTACCATTCCCTATTACTGCCCAGGAGGGAATTGAACGGTCGAAGCTCAAATGTTGAGGGTCACCCCCTATCACCGAAAAATGCCCCACCTCGACACCATCCCCAATCACGGCATGTTTTTTGATAATTGCATGAGATAAAATGCGGCATCCCTGGCCAATTTTTGCACCACTCTCAATAACAGCATATGGTCCAACGAGTACCCCTTCCGCGAGCATTGATCCACTTTGCACAATTGCACTGGGATGAATTTGAGAATTTTTCATTTACTGATGGGTAAGATTAATTTTCGGGGAAAATTTCTAGCTGTGGATCCTTGGACAAACCGTACGCCTTGACCAGTCGCAAGGTCTGCAATACCTGGTGCCCTTCATAACTGAGCGATGGCTGCGACTGCCTGAGCAAATTTTCTAAAATGGACCGAAGGGTTAACACGCCATCTAGTTCCAACTCCTTAAACCGCAGGTTTATCTTTTGTAAACGATCATTACCTTTGGGTAATGCCGGGACCACTAAAATTTTTAAAGAATTCAACATGCCTGAATCCTGCCAGCCTGAATCCGCCAAAAAACAATCTTTGATACGGGCGGCGTCCAGTTCCAGTTTATAAAATTTGGATAACTGAACATCGCTGGACAGAGAGGCAGCAGAAAAGCTGCTATTCCCCCATCCCAAAATGGCCACCATGGCGGATCGAATCTTGAACAAATCTGCCGAGAATAGCCTGGTATTTAATTCAGTATCATTTCCGGCAACCCTTGGATTCATTACGGCAATGACTGGGAGAGCATCCAGTTTTTTTTTGGTATTTGTAACAACTGTAGGCAACGGGGTTTGACGAACTAAAAATCCGTTGCTTTCAAAGTAGGCTTCGACCAGATCCTGCTCGATCATCAGATAGATTGGTTAAAGACTAAGCATGTGCTCCTACCGATGTCCATGCACGATCAACCATATCTGGCTGAACGCCTTCTATGCAGTGTGCATTTCCAACTTCTTCCATCACCACAAATCTCAAATTGCCCCGCTCTACTTTTTTATCAGCATGCATTGCTAAGTTTAAATCCGCCAACTTTATAGGCTCGTTCAAGCTGGTGGGCAGGTTGTAGGACTCTAACAGATCCAAGAGATCAGAAACCGAATATTTTTTACATTTCCCCAGGAATTGAGACAGGCGGAATGCACAGACCAGACCGATTGCGACAGCTTCTCCATGTAAGTAAGTTCCATATCCGGCCACTTTTTCAATGGCATGACCAAAGGTATGTCCTAAATTTAACAATGCCCGGCCTCCTTTTAATCCACTTTTTTCCCGTTCGTCTCCCTGCACAATCTTTGCCTTGATCGAACAACAAAGGTGAATCAGATCGGGCAAAGCGGTCGAGCTTGGAGATAATGTCACTTTGGACCTAAGTAAATGTTCAAACAAACCTCGATCTGCTAACATTCCATATTTTACCACCTCGGCCATTCCCGCAGAAAATTCTCGGGCAGGCAAGGTATGGAGCAGATTTAGATCTGCCCATACACAATCCGGCTGATGAAAAGAACCTATGAGGTTTTTACCCGCTGCTAAATTAATCCCCGTTTTCCCTCCTACAGAACTATCAACCATTGACAGAAGCGTCGTGGGCACCTGATGAAAGGAAATGCCCCGAAGATAACTAGCTGCCACAAATCCTGCCAGATCACCCACTACCCCTCCCCCAACTGCGAACACAAATCCACTGCGATCAATTTGGGAGGTGCTAAGGAAGTTCCAGCTCCTAGTCAGTTGTTCAACCGACTTGCTCTGTTCACCAGAAGGAATGATGAGGTGAGGAATGCCCGATAGGATCTTCCTGGAGAATTCAGGTTGAGACTTAGCAAAATCATCGTCCATGAGTACCACTCCCCGCTTACCCTTTTCGAGTGAAGCAGAGATGAAACCAGAAATGTCATTTCCCAAATCTCGGCCGATGCGGATGGGGTAACTTCGATCGCCCAAATTTACCTGCAATTCATTTTCCAATTTTTTCATGAAACAACCTCAGGAATGCTCGGAAATTTCAACCAGTTCAGGAAGCAAGGAATCAATATAGGAAAGGATGGAAAAGGGTTGTAAATCATCTGGTTGTTCGCCCAACCCAAGAAAATAAACAGGTATTTTTAATTCCCGGTAGATCGATACCAGTGCCCCACCTTTGGAAGTACCATCCAATTTGGTAATAACCAACCCGGTCAGTCCAAATTTCTGATGAAATATTCTGGCTTGAGCAAGGCCATTGGTTCCCGTTGACCCATCAAGTACCAACCAGGCATGATGGGGACATCGGGAATCCTTTTTTTGCAAAACCCTTTTTAACTTGGCAAGTTCTTCCATCAAGTGATCCTTAACATGCAACCGACCGGCAGTATCGAGAAGTAAGTAATCAGATTGTTTTGCCTGAGCCGAAGTGTAGGCGTCAAAGGCCACGGCAGCGGCATCTGACCCATGATGCCCGGAGACCACATCCATCTTCAGTCGGGTGGCCCATGACTTTAACTGCTCAGTTGCAGCTGCACGAAAAGTGTCACATGCTCCGAGCATTGCACTCTTACGATTTTCGATAAACCGGTGACCAAGCTTTGCACAAGTGGTGGTTTTTCCAGAGCCGTTCACGCCAATTAGGCAGATCACCTCAGGTTTGTGCTCACTCGATTCATCCAGCCTGCCTTCAGAACCCTGCAACACATTTGCCAAGACAGAACGGGCAATTTTTCTACTATCCTCTCCCCGAAAATCCTTATTATTTTTATACTCCGCTTTAATCTGAGAGATAATCTCTTCCGTTGTATCCGGACCAAAATCGCACGAGTAAAAAGCTTCCTCCAGGTCCAGTAGATCCTCTTCTGAAAGTGATCCCTTTGCGGTAATCCGTTCAAAGGCACCCTGCAGGAGTGCCGACCCTTTGCTGAGACCTTTTTTAAATTTTGAAAATATTCCCATGCCCGTTTGTGGATTTGATCAGTGAAGATTGTTTAGCGATGATGGCCAAAAGTCTCTTCTATTTTGGCTTAATTAAGAGAGTACAGCAAGAAAAGTCGAGGACTTGACGGGTGCAACAATCTTGCTCGGTATAAGCTTGTACACAGAGCATAATCAAACGGTCATCCAAGTCCCAACGGTCGGTAATGAAACCACCCTCATCATTTAAGGGGACATTGAACAAGTCGGGGAATGAGACTTTTTGACTGGGTTGTCCATAACTTTGAATCACTCGATTACGAAGAGCACCCCATTGAGGCTTCACAATATCCTCATAAAAAAAATCCTGCCATCCCGCCTCTCCCTGAATCAGGCATAGGGAAAGGGATTCGCCCTCGAATTTGCAGGTTAATTCATATGCATAGCCATCCCAACGTATGGGGGATTTGATTAGGTTGGATTGTAATTCCTTGTACCCTAAATACCCATGATTTTGTAATTTCTGCAGGACCACAGCTCGTGTATCTCCCTGCCGGAAACCGGAAAAGAACCCTGCTTCTTTACGAGATGGAAATCCGGGAGATTCTGGGAATTGGTTGGGCAGAGCGTAGAGAGCAGAAAGAGAGAAAAAAATTCCCGCTATAATTTTCGGAAAAAAATCAAAGGGCATAATAAATACGCTCTAGGGCAAGTATAGCGTAACAAGTCACCAAAACTGGGTCTTTTTCCCACCATCTTCCAGATTCGTTTACCCAAAACCCTTCTTGGTCTTGTTGATCGAGCAGGGCAAAAGTAAGTTCTTTTCTCCAGTCAACCGCCCCTCCAGTTGGCTGTTTAAGTTGATCAATTCCAGCAAGAGAAAGTGCTTTGGCCATAGTGTGATAGTAATAGAAAAGACCCTGTTTCCCCATCCCAGGGTTTTCATCGATTTGATAATTTTGACTTATCCAATCATTGACCGCGAGTACCCTAGGGTCCGCAGGTTCCATTTCTGCATAAATAAAACTCAATAATCCTGCATAGCTCATACTACCATAGGAGCGAAGGGAGACTGTGCCATTCCCATCTGTTCTTTCACCTGCCATACTCTTACCAGGAAAATAAACAAATCCTCCCCGATCTTCCTGGTGATCACTCACCCAAACTTGGGTATTTGTATCAGGCAAATTCTGGCACCTGGAAACAAAATCGATTGCCGCCTGCCAATCCAAATCAGCCTGGTCTGACTCCTCAGACCCAAGGGTGTGCTTGGCATAATAAAGAGCCTCCATGGCAAGATGGGTATTGGATAAATCGGAGTGTGCCCAAGTTGAACCATAGCCGATACCTCCATCAAATAAATTGTCCGTTTTTCCTTTCTCGTCGAAATCAGATTGTTGGTTGATCAGAAACCGCCTCGCCGAACGGATGATTTCTTCATCTGCAGGATTCTTACGCTGCAAAAATGCCATCAGACTGATGGCGGTATTATACGAGGCCAACCCCTTGCCATAAATTCCGCCATCGGTTTGCACTTTTGATCGTAAAAATTTAAATCCTAATCCTGCTTGATCGCCGTATTTCTTCGTCTCCTCTTGGTTGGGGTGCCCAAGGGTGGACCTCAAAACTAATGCCGTCAGAGCTGGATATTCCGGTGCCCCCCAATATCCAGTTGTTCGATTTTGCTCTCCGTATAGCCACTGCAATCCTTTGTCCAAAGACCGCTCGATTTCCAGTTGCAGGGAACGATTGGGGGATCCATCCACGGTGGAGATCATGCAAAAGGACAAAAAGAGCAAACAGGGATTGGTCAAAAACTGTATCATATTACCTGAATTCATAGGTGATTACTGTAGTGGTCTAATTAAGGGATGGCAATTGGAAGCGAATCGTCACAGGTAAATCCTTTGGAGGCATGTTTTTACGATTTGCTGTCCATACATCATCCGAATGGCTTAGCAAATCCTTACAGTTGATGGTGGCACGATTATCATGATAGATCGCAATAATAGAACCATCTTCTTCCGCCAAGTACACTCCCTCAATCACCTGCGAACCAGTAAAAACAAAAGAATTTCCCTCGAGGGATCTTTCCTCCATTTGGTTGAGCACCATGGGACTGAACTCCCTGGTGTACAGGGTGCCGTTTTGCTCCCACTCCACAAATATTTCAATTGTCCTCAATGGAGGCAAACTTTCAGGATTGGTTTGCATGTTTAGAAAAAAATCACGCTGAGGGCTTTCTTTCAATAATAGCATACAGGCATGAATTAAGCGCGGACTTGCCCGTGTTCTAAAAAGGGATTCATGCACCTTGCCCATTTCATGTACCAATGCGTATTCGACCAGTCCACTTGTTTGATTACACTGAGCAGGCAAGGAAAAATTTCTCTCTTTTTTATGAATCAGAATGTCACCAAATTGAAAAATTCCCGGTTTTATTTCAGTTATTTTTGGAAAGGGACTGGGCTCAATGGCAAACATCATCGCGGGATGGGCAAACCAGTTCATCAACAAGATAAATGTAGAACTCTTCCAAATCCCCTTAACCATCATGAAGTATGACATTATCTAAATTGTGGAAAGTCAACTTAGTAGGCTTAGCCTATATTTATTTTCACTTTTTTTCAAAATACCAACTTCTTCTGTGCTTGCTTGACCTTCGGCGATCTGTATCGATAAGCTAATTTCATAATTTCCCTACCCTTTAATAATCATGGACGAAGAATCTGAGCAACAAGAAGAGGCCGAATACGAAGAAATCAGCGAATTAGATATTGAAGAAGATTCCGAATCAGTAACCGAGGCCCCTCCCCCCGAGAGTGCCTTCGGAAAATACCTTCGCGAATACCGCTTGCTCAACAGCTTGTTGCTTTCACTGGGAATTATCGTAGGGATTATAGGTTTTATGCTTGCCTGGACGATAGTCGTGCAAGTGGGTGAAGAGGGAGATTCAGATTTTGGCGAAGCCGGCCCGCCTGCTGCCCAGCAACAACAGCAGGTCCAAAAACAGATGCAAAAATTGATGCAGCGCCAAAAAAAGGCAACCCCGTCATCCAAGTCTGAATTTAAAACCACCACAATTTCGGAAATCGCATTGCCCGATTTTAACGAGCTCGATGTGAAAGATCTTGCCCCGGTGGTAGAGGCAGCACCTCCTCAAATGTCTCAGGCAAGCATGAACAACCAGGCAATGAAAAGTGCCCTCAAGGGAATCAGTCTGAGCCTGCCCAAAGTCATGCAGCAACGATGCGATCCCAAAAAACGGGTCGAACGATTGCGGTCCGGCGGAGGTAAAGACATGACCGAGGATGCAATCGTTAAAGGGCTCAATTGGTTAAAAAGTGTGCAAGATTCAGACGGTGGCTGGGGCTTACAGGATAAAGATGATAAGGGCGACAAATACGGAGGATATCCAGCACACAGAGATGCTATGACCGGGATGGCTTTGCTCGCCTACCTTGGCCATTGTGAACTCCAGGACTCTCCCGAATTCGGAGAAACGGTCAAACGAGGTATTGATTTTCTTACTTCTACCCCTCCTGATAAAGCTGGTAAATATGACGAGAGCGGCAAGTTTTTAGGGCTCAAGGATGCTGGGAATAAGGATGCTTATGCACACCCCATAAGGACTTATGCCCTAAGCGAAGCATATACCATGACCAAAATTCCTAAACTAAAAGAATATGCCAGAAGGGCAGCCAAACTTGTCATCGATGGACAAAATCCCAATGGTGGCTGGGCCTATGGATTTGGACAGGGCATTGGTGCTCATGTTGACCTCTCCGTGACCGGATGGTGTATCCAGGCACTCAAAGCTTTCGCCCTGACCGGTATATCGGACCCCCAAGTGGATGAAGCGATGGACAAAGCAATTGAATATGTAAAGAAGAGCCAAGATTCAGCGGGCAGATTTAAATACACACTGGATAAACCAAATGGAAGTAATAGCCTTACAGGAACTGGAGTCTTGTCCTTACAAATTTGGAAGAATGCAAAATCATCCGAGGCCAATAAGGGTCTGGATTACATTGTAGAAAATCGTC
>JAYNJW010000030.1:0-11623 GCA_038110535.1 Opitutia bacterium
TCATTGGCTAAACGGTATACAGTAGACTGATCTCCCGAGCCATAGGTTGCTGCACCAAGGGTAGATGCGTTAATGGTTAAGGCTGATAGCAATAGAGCTTTGTGAACACTTGCTACCGCACCACCATCACCATCCGGACTCATATACACATCCATGGTATGGTCTTGCGAGCTTGTACCTTCAAACAAAGCATCCTGATTGCCAGAGGTTGTAGTATATTGGGCAAACAAACTTACCCCATTAAACTTGATGCGAGACATCTCAAAGAGTTGCACCTGAAGATCCCGAAATTCTTTATTGTAAGATTCACGATCGGTTTCGTTTTTCATTACATCATGATAGAGACTTTTAAGCTCAGACATCCGATCAACGATCTGACCTGCATTGGAAAGAACCCCATCCTGTACTTCAAGTAACGATATTGCGTTGAGCATGTTTTGCATTGCTGCACCAGACCGTAAAACCTGGCTTTCCAATTTCATGGCCACCGCCATCCCGCCTGCATCATCCGAAGGCTTCTCAACCCTCTGACCACTGGAAAGTCGGGCAATACTTCTTTGCAGATACATATTGTTCCTACTCAGGTGTAGTCTAGCCTCAGAGGCGGATGGGTTTGTATTTAAGGAAATATTCATCGGTTATTATGTAAAATACTTTCTTTCAGTTAATTACGAAATTTTGATACTTGAATTGAATTTGAAATGAAGGTTTAAGCAAAAAGATACAAAGCCGAATAAAGTGCATACTCATGCAATTTATACAATTTTTGATTAAAGAATGGCTTTTCATGTAATAATTTGGAATCAAGAATTTTGTAGTGGTGGAGCAACGTGTCTCAAGAGACAACTAGGATTAGGCAGTAAAGCTTTTAAGCCATGGGTAAGACAATGAAACATAGGGAAATAAGGAAACTTCCTGTGTTGCTTGGCCTTCTTGGATCGCCTTGACCGATTTTTGGGTGTCGGCTGGTTGATTATGGGATCGTCCTTGATCGCATGGCGACAACATCCTGTTGTCGGAAAGAATGAGATTTAGATCGTCTAATGTGGAAGAGTATAGGTTGGATTTTTGAGTTTTACCCGAAACATCAAAGATGTAGTGCAGGGCAAAGTACTCATAAACAGCTTCTCCCTAGGCAAGTCCTCCTGATGAATGGTTATAGATATTGTTCATAGAAAAAAGAGTTCGCAAACTCGGAACCAGGCCAATGCCAATCAAACCTGGTTCCGAGTTGCGATCCAGCAACGGGCCCCACTTATCCTTTTTTATGAACAGGTGGGCACCGGTTGCTAGTTGCTCGGGCCAAGTCTTTACCAAGGACTTGGTGCACGAGCGGATTTTTATTGCATAAGTAGTAGTAAACAAACCCTTGCAATTGAAAGGCTCAAGGAGGTCCCGATTGGTAACGGACTTTTGTACTACCTTGTTTTTATTGAAAAATTGATACAATGAAAACGAACATGGCAGAACCCCATCCAGTTGGCTGGATGGATCATTTTGTAATGCCTTAAGTTCGATCATTTGAGTAATAAAATTAATAATTTTTAAATTTAACGGAGTACGGAGTCCAAAACATGACTCCGAAAGTGTTTAGTTGTCATATCAATCAATGCATCCATGAGGTCATTAGCCTTTGACGACATTTTGTTTGAGATCTGCATATTGATTGCTTCTTTTGCTAAAATAGTTGATTCCCTCGCAATATCAGCATCGGTGATTCTTCCATGTGCCTGTTCAAGGTTAACCCCTTGTCTATCCATCTGATCAAGCTTCATAGAATAGCGGGATTGAGCAGCTGCAATCTGTGAAAGGGAATCATAAATCCCTTCTTTTTGAGCTTCTATTTGCCGAAGAGCTTTTAGTGCATTTTCCGAAGTGCTAATATCAGAACAGTCTATGCTTCCAAAAGAAATAGCCGGAAATATATTGTCGGAGGATGGGATATTTATATCATTGTAGGGTAGACTAGGCTCAAATGCAGCTGTTACCTCGTAGGTAAATACATTTCCGGTGTTTACCCCAATCATGGTGATTGTGGTATTGTTACCCTCAGGTGCGGAAACAAGTAATTCACCATCAAGTTCTAAACGCCTTTTTAAGTCAGCACCAAACAAGCTATTATAATTAGCATTTAATATATCACTATCTGTAGGATTGGCGGGTAATACACCCACCGCAGTAGTGTTGTCTTCATGGTATTCAACTGCAAGAGCTGCTTTGCAAGTATCAAAATCCACAACAAATTTATCGAATCTACCTGTTCGGGAATGACCCACGGTCTGCCAGCGGCCGGTAGTGAATATTCCCTGAAAGTTCACATCTTTTGTTCCGTCAAAATACTCATATAAATCTTCTGTAAGCCCTGATGTATCAGCATTCCCACCACCTACTGGGGGAGAAAAATAATGAGCCAAAGCATTAGGCACTTCACCCTGGAATACCCAGATTTGATCTTCGGCTGCACCTGGGCATAATTCTACTGTGATTTTGCCACTGGTTGCCAGAACATCTTTGGTTGTGACCTGTGGAAGATTAGTGGGAGTGAAGTCATTGCGGTCCTGCAATCCATCGGTGAAATCTGAACGAATACCACCAAAAAGTCGCCTGCCACTTACCTCGAGATCAACCAATGAATCTAAAGCAGCTGAAATCTCTTTAAACTCTGCATTTAGTAGTGATTTATCTGAAGAAACCCCTTGGTCATTTTCCGCCAAGGCAATATCCAAAGAAGAAAACGCGAGTGTTTCCATTCTCTGATACATTTCGTCAACTTGCTGAAGGGTAAGCTGTTGGGTTTCCAAAAAATTCAAAAAGTTTTGCAAACTTACACTTTCCGCTTCAATGAGTTGCTTCTGAGAACTTAAATTAACACTTGCTGAGAGACCACCCATGTCAGAAGGTGTTCCGTTGAATTTGCTTCCACTGGCAATCTTTCGGGAAGCTGACTCATACATGTTCGTAGCAGATTCCAAATTCTTTTGAACAAGTAGAGTGGTCGCAAATGAGAGATTCATTGGGTTTAGAGGTTAATTTTAAAGGAGAATCAAAGTATTTTTGATATCAGCACCCAACTGCTCTGCGTCTTTTTGAGCAGAGCAGTTGGCTGGCTGAAATATCATGTGATAATTCAAAGTTTTTAAGTTTATAAATTTGAAATAACACGACTTAGGAACGAATTATTGAAGAAGAGTCAGGGCAATGTTTGTGAGCTGATTTGCTTGGGCAGTCATTGATGCACTTGCCTGAACCAGTACATTATTCTTGGCGAAACGGGTCGATTCAAGTGCTACATCAACATCCATGATTCGGCCATGTGCAGCTTCTATGTTTACCAAGTTTGTTTGGTGCAGTTCATAGGATTGTTGAATTCTTTGCTGCTCGGCACCGTTTTCAGCACGGGCATCTGCTATTTTTTCAATTACATGAGTAAATTGAAAAATACTAACACTCGAGATATCTGTTATGATATTATCTGTTATTCCAGTACCTGTATTCTTATCAGCTAATAAATTAGCCCCAGTTACTCCTCCTGCCAAATTGCCGATTGACAAAACAAAGGTAAGATTAGTCACATTAAGGCTTATACTACCATCATTGGAAAGACCAGAGGGGTGAGTAAGTAGCTGTCGGGAAAAGCTCTTATAATCGTTGGTCGATGGGTCTGTTGCACCGGTTTGATCAAGAAACTCGAAATCATTGACTGCTTTTGTATTGAGAGTCCCTTGATTTGTTGTGCCCGTTGATATTGCAAATAGGCTAATTCCATTAAACTTTTCCAGCCTAATTTGGCTAAGCTGAGACTGAAGCTCACGAAACTCTTTAGAGTAGTTTTCGATATCGCTGCTATTCTTTGTAATATCAGCGGCCATGGTTCGTAATTCCGCCATGCGGTTAACTACTTTCCCAACAGTCTCGAGGGCACCATCCTGAACCTGCAAGTAGGAAAGTGCGTTTTGATGGTTATTGAGAACGGCCTCTGTGCGCCGAGCGTGAGAATCTAGCTTATACGAAACAGCCATACCGCCGGCATCTTCAGCCGGTTGCGTGATTCGCTTGCCCGAAGACAAACGAGCCAGACTTTTTCGTAATGCTTCTGCATTTTTACTAAGGTTGAATGACGCAGTGGTTGCTGCACTATTCGTGTTTACTACTATTGGCATTGTTATTTTCCTCCATGATTGGAATGACAGCTTCCTTGCTGTGCAGTTGCCGAGGTTAAGATGGGGTCGGCACCCATATTAGGTTGAGGTAAATAGGTTAAATCGTATGCAATTGTCTCTGGATAATCTCCGTAAAGCCTGGGTCTAATTTCATTTAAGAAATCCAAAGAATGAAAAACCTGTTGGCTAAACCTGGACAACAACGGAGAATCAAAGGTCGAGTTCCATGCATATGGTCTTGGATTGATCCTATTCCATGGATTCTGTGTGTCTCCAGAGCTTGAAACTTTGTTATGTAAAAGGAATATCATGGGTAATGATGGGCAAATGATTGGCTGGGGAAGGGCGATGAATAATCGATTCCAACTGAACTTAATCGCAGTTTATTATCTCCTGAAGAGCTACAGATCTTACCAGAATGATGATTTCTCATCAGTCGTTCGTACATCTGGCAAAACATCGTAAAAAGAGTGACAAGACATCTAGACCTGCCAATAAATCTCTCCCTCAGTCGACTCTTCCTAGCGCGCAGATAGCAAGGAAATCCACTAGGGTGAGCTCTCATTGCCAAAGTTCGCATAAGAGGGGAAGTAAGTGTATCTGAGGATGAAATTCCGATTTTCCGCAAAACCGAATGATGCGTTTGATAACTTTCCATTCGGGGTAAACATCTTCGTTCTATCCCTGCATACAAGCTACGGAAAAGTTTTCTAAGTACTTCAAGCCTTCCATCCAAAGAACACGCACTATGGCGAATTCGATTGAGGTGACATGAAACAACCTTTCTGTGCATACTCAGACTGTATTGCTGGCGGAGCATCTTTACTTGGATCTAGATAATAGGATTAAGGGATTTAAATCTCATACTGGTTAAGGGTACCCGTTAACGAAGTGGTTCTAGGTTTTACGGAAGATAGAATTCTTTGTTACTTAAAGACTTACTACTGACTCGTTATCTTATTCCCGGGTGCCCAATCGGTGGGCACCTCGGGACAATAAGATTGAATGAAAGTATGTGTCATCGAGTACACAAGATTCAGAACCAGAAGGTTGAAACCTTACTCAGTTAACTACTTCGATTGAATTACTGAAGAAGAGTAAGGGCAACTTGGGTCAACTGATTGGCCTGCGCAGTCATTGATGCACTTGCCTGTACCAGCACATTGTGCTTGGCAAATCGGGTTGATTCGAGGGCAACATCCACATCCATAATTCTTCCATGAGCAGCTTCCAGGTTGACCAAATTTGTACTGTGCAAATCGTAGGATTGCTGTACGCGGTTCTGTTCAGCACCATTTTCGGCACGGGCGTCTGCTATCTTTTCAATTATGTGCGTGAATTGATAGATGCTAATTTGACTAATATCATTAAATATATTTCCTGAAACATCTAAGGCAGCTGCAGTCGCGTTGGCTCCTCCGTTAGATAATGCTCCCAAATTATAATTGCTGAATTTAGCACCAGCACCAGGACTACCGGTAGTATCATCCATGGATAACACAAACTGAAGATTCACTCCATTGATAGAGATGGAACCATCATTTGTTTGTCCGGACGGGTGAGTATATAACTGCAAGGAACGACTCGAGTATGTCTTAGTTATAACTGAACCTTGATCGTTAACATGATCATAAGAAGCAGTACCATTGGAGTTGAAGTCAGCTGAAACCGCTGCTGTTACTGGACTGTTGCTTGTAAATAAGCTAACTCCATTGAACTTTTCCTTTTGGATTTGATTGAGCTGAACCTGTAACTCTCTGAACTCTTTGGAGTAATTCTCAACATCGCTGGTGTTTTTTGTAATGTCAGCGGCCATGGTGCGCAATTCCGCCATCCGACTAACAATACTTCCCACACTTTCGAGGGCACCATCTTGCACCTGTAGGTATGAAAGTGCATTTTGATGATTATTGAGAACAGCTTCTGTACGCTTCATGCTGGAATCCAACTTGTAAGCAACCGCTAATCCGCCAGCATCCTCTGCTGGTTGGGTGATGCGATTGCCTGAAGATAAGCGTGCAAGGCTCTTGCTCAGGTTTGCGTGATTTTTACTTAGGTTAAATGCAGCAGTGGTTGCAGCTGCGTTGGTGTTTACTACTATTGGCATTGTTATATCCTCCTTGATATAGGTTTAGGTTAAACGGCGTCCTTGCCGTGTGATTCCGCTGGATTAAGGATGGGGGCGGTACCCCAGTGGTAAATTAAGTTAAAGACATGGTGGATGGATTGGTTTAAATTTTGGCATTGAAGTAAATTTCTACATCAGGGCTAAGCCGACAACGGTCGCCCTCGCAGAAAGAATGACTTGGAGTTGAAAATCTTTTTAATCTTCCCAAACCACCCTGGATCCGAATGGAGTTGTATTACAGAAGACTGGGTCAATGAATGCAGGGATTGTGTCTTGGCACTAGCAAGCTTGGTGATAATTCTCGATAGGTTTGCTTTGCATTTTTGCACATCAATAAGGGCATTCAATAGCTCAGCTATGCATGAATTGATAAGTAGAAGTGAGGGCAGCCTCTGTTGAGAAACTCCAGCCATGAAAGACTGGATCGAAGGCATCGCCAAAAAGCACGGATCCGGAAGGTCAAAAGAGTTGACCCGACCATCTTCCTCCAAATGCAAACGAATAGGAGGCTGGGCACCATCCCCAAAAAGTCTTTTACCCATAAAACATTGGTTGACTCCGGATTGTAGAGCTTGTGCGTGCATCAGATAGACAGACCAAGCATGGGAAGAGCAGGTAATAAAATCCTCACTGGATAACTGCTCACAATATCCATTAAATATTTGCAGTTGTTTGATAAGATCTTTTATCGCGCTGTGCTGCTTATCGATAAAGCCCATCGCTTGCCTTGCATTTTCAAGCATAGTTTTGGATCGGTTTTTCTGAGAATAAGTCCGCTTGGTGGAAACCCGCGGTCCTGCCGGATTGTGAGTAATTGTGTGGATGGCGGAACCTCCCTCCCTTTGTTTTGGCGACAGGTGAGTGCACGGCTCGTCGCAATACGACGAGCCTGCGAGACAGGATGAAGATGAGTCTCTCATAATAAATAGTAAGTGGATTTTATAAAATGGTTAACATTTGATAAACATTGGTCTTTTATTGGTAGCGTATGGGAATGTAATACGCCTGAGTGGAAAGTATTTTGGAATTAAGTAATATGTAGTTACCTGGAACCCTAGACTAAGCAGTCTATTGAATCGATAATGGTAAGATTAATGTATGGATAAAAGCATTCTAATATAATTTAGATTTTGAGATTAAAATTTTCCCCAATGTACCGGCACAACAAAGGCCGGAACCTGGGATAAGCTGATTTAAAAATTTATTCATCGTGTAAAGAGTACAACCACATGAAATTTGAGGTAATCAATTTATACTGCAGACCATATCCATCGTTCTGATCAGACCTTCTACAATGTAGATATTTTTGCCCAGTTTTCATGAGGGTTAGATATTCAAATATAAAGAAATTAGATACATAGTATGGTTATAAATTGCCTTGGGTGCTAAGTAGGTAGGCTGCCTTTTCAATCTTTTCACGCCTGTGAACTTTTTGCCTGTGAGAATTCCTTGAGAACTCATCCTGAGGATAATCTGAATCATGATCCGGCAAAATAGAACGAGAAGATGATGGGGATAAGGCAATATTTACATTTAGCTTAGTACTCCCGAGCCCTTTATTTTTGGACTTCGGTGGTGGCGGACGGTAACCCGCCAAATTATTATCTATACGCATGTCTTATTAATAGGTATGAGTGAAATATTTGAGAAAAAATTGAGATCATCGACCGAGCAGGGTTAGGGCGATATTTGTTAATTGGTTTGCCTGAGCCACCATGGAGGCAGCTGCTTGAACTTTTACATTCTGCTGGGCAAAACGAGTCGATTCCAGAGCGATATCCGCATCCATTATTCGTCCGTGTGCGGCCTCGAGATTCGTCATATTCAGGGATAACAATTCATCCACCATGAATAAGCGGTTTTGTTCGGCACCATTCTCGGCTCGGGCATCCGCAATCCTTTCAATGATTGAGACAAATTGCCCCATGGAAACAAATAAAATACTTTTAAGAAATCCCTCGTCATCAAAGACCTCTGCGTTAGCAGTGCTTGAAGAAGCTGAATAATTTGTTGCATTTAATTCATTTGCATTGGCAAGATTTGCATCCGTTCCCGAAAACGACACCACAAAATTAGTATCTAAGCTACCAAGTTTAAATACATTCTCGAAGTTGGTAACTCCAATGGAAACATTTCCATTTTCAAATTGGCCACTATCATGCGTGTATAGTGTTCTGGAAAAAATAGTAACCTGCTGAAGATTTTCGTCTAATGTGTGTCCTTTATTGAGTGGTGGTTGTTCAGGTGGTTGCGTACTTCTGGAGCCGCTTACGGAGAATAAACTGACTCCGTTAAATTTTTCTCGGTATATTTGACCAAGCTGTCTTTGGAGCTCGATAAATTCCTTACTGTAGTTCTCAATATCGCTCGCATTTTTGGACACATCTTGGGCCATAGCTCGAAGCTCTGACATTCTTGACACTATATTTCCAGCCGATGTTAGCGAGCCGTCCTGCACTTGAAGAAAAGAAATTCCGTTTTGAACATTTTGCCGAACCGCTTCAGTTCTGCTTAGACGAGAATTGAGTTTGTAAGCCACAGACATACCGCCAGGATCATCCCGGCCATCAACGATGCGGTTTCCGGAAGAAAGGCGGGCAAGGCTTCTCCTCAAGGCATCGTTAGTACGCGACAAATTTAATGCCGCAGTGGTTGCAGCGTTATTAGTATTAACAGTTATAGCCATTTGATAATTTTAAAAAGAAAACAAGAGGGTATTAATTAAAAAGATGAGGTCGTTTTACAGGCCCAGGATCCTCGTCGTTAGGGAAGGGCGGGGGAGTCCATCTACGCCCGCCAAGGAACCCCTTCAATGTATGGACAATCCCTTGCCATCTCTGGTAGATTAAGTGCCACTGCATTCGGTTAATAACGCAGAGCATACGCCATTCATCGAAGGCGGCACTGAAGCTTTGTGGGTCAAGGAGAAGGCCCGTCGCAGAGGGCGAAACTTTCCCGACATCAATCGCCGACAAACCTGGTTTTTGTAAGTTGCACCGATCAATGGAGAGACCCTCCCAATGATTCTTGGACGGCACGACCACAGTAACAGGCTTGGCCGGCCCGACTGAAAATAAAGCGGTATGGTCAAAGGTTGATTTAGCGATGGACCTGAAAGTATTTCGAGACTCTTCGAACTTTGATTGGGCAACATCATGATAGTCAGACGAACTTCTGGCCTGGTTTAATAGCAGGGCCATCTCACTTAGCCTTCCACCCATCTGGGCAAGAGCAAATTCCTGTTTATCGATTAGCTTGACACCAGCTTCCAAGTTTGTGGCCACTGATTCTAGGATAATCTGCTCAATCGAAACATCCTTAGGGTTTGAAAGAAAACAATTGGTTACACCATCAGCAAGCATTCGGTCGGCAAAGGGTTTATCCTTATTTAGACCAATTACCCTGCCTCCGGCCAAGACTTTGGCAAAACCGGAGAGTTTCCTATGGGTTTTTCCTGGATCTGGAGAGGATTGAGCAAGGGAAAAGGGAATGGCATAACCATGCTTATCGCCTGAACTTTTATAAATATCTTTCATAATAAGGCATTTATTTGAGTAATCGTCCCCCACGCTGGTGTGAGCAGATAAAGTCCGAGAAATGACATACACCAGAGTATCTAAGACTCATTAATACGGGAAGTATACATGCCCTTTGCATAGGTGACACTTTTGAAATATAATTTTCTACAAACATCTGTATATTAGTGTATAGTCGGATAATGTTAATTAATCTTTAATTTAAAGTTAACATATTTTCAGAAATAATTTCACAGTTTTAAAAATACCCATGTAATTTCTTAGGAGTTGCCTAGGTTTGAGTTAAACCAATGATCTATAAGGTTCCTTGGAATACCGCCTGTACGAGAGGGGGTAATACGTAAAGAAGCAGAGAAGCGAAAACGATATGCATGACTCATTTGAGCAAGACGCTTATTTTCTAAGGACTTCCAACTAGCCAATGCTGCTTCAAGATTCACGACCGCCATTCTCTTGGCTTGTAGACATAAATTGGAATGATCCAGTCGTGGTAGGGCAGATCGATCCAGGTTACCTATCTGGGACTGTGAGTAATCAAACCGGACCTTCTCAGATTTAGATAAATTAACTGTGTTAAGATTTGCGTTCATGATATTATCCTTTGTGAAGTTTTTGAAACAGGATAGAGTAACAAATTAAGGAATTATCCGTTGATGAATGATCAGGTACTGACCAACTCTGTTGCGGTATGTTCTTGCTTGTCCCCCAAGTACGCGACTTTTCTTGGAAAGAAGCGAAGCTGAATCGATTGCAAGAAATGATCAAGCTATCTTGAACACAAGCCTCAGGGAATTCAAAGGGGGAGGCATCTCCGAGTTTCTTCTCGGAGTGCCCACTCCTAGTTGTATAACTGAAATTCTTAGATGAATCGCATCCACTACCTTGTAAGTGTTTTTTATTCATTAGAATTATCTGTCTATGAAAGCCCATTAGCCAATATTATCTATCCTTGCTGTTATTATTGAAGCAATTGAAGAACGATTTGATTCATCTGATTGGCTTGTGAGACCATCGCCGCTCCTGCTTGCATAAGCACATTTTGCTGAGCCATTCTGGCTGCCTCTTTTGCCATATCGGCATCCATAATGCGTCCATGAGCAGCTTCGAGGTTCACCTGGTTTTCCTCCAGCATCCGAGTTGCGTAGTCGAGCCTGGTTAATGTACCACCATTCACCGCCCGGAAGTTGGCAATGGTTTGAATGTAATCAACGAAGTCTGCCACACTGAAGTCGCCCAAACTATTGGAGGTATCCAGTAAGTCTTTATTGTTATCGGCATCGGAATCGATGTGACCGCCTTCTTTAGCAACCTGAGAAAATGCAGTCGTACTGTAGTAGTCGTCAGCAGTGCCGTATATTCCGTCACCTCCGGCGTTCAAACCACCGTAGAAGAGATCATCATTACTGTTGTAAATTCCGTCGGCACCAAGGTCAGGATCCGTTCTCCTCTCAATACTATTGGTGCGAACCAAGCCAGAATCAGGTAGCCGGTCGATAAAATCAAGGGTTTGATTGGGCCTGTAATAAACCCCATGTGCCAGATCGGTGGTTCCTCCACCACCAACGGTATCGACATACAAATTAAGTTCAGTAACGGCACCTTGCAACAAAAGCTGTTCAAAACTCGTGACACCGTCTTGTCCACTGCCAGCAGTAAAGGTTTTATCACTGGATGAAAGGTGGGAGGTGTAGATATAATGTTTACCTTGATAGTAAATATTATCCCCACGCTCATAGTCCACATCAATGGTCTTGTTGATCAGTGAGCCAAAGTGCGTCTTGGTCCAGTAATCATCATTG